>NZ_JBEPCJ010000031.1:0-102066 GCF_040299565.1 Spirillospora sp. NPDC000708 | reverse complement strand
GCCGTCTTCGACAACACGAAGTTCCACGCGACCTGACCGCTCACACCCACCCCGGAAAGACCATACGACGATGACGACCGGAAGCGATCGGCGCAGTTACGACCTCGGCGCCTCAGCCGAGGCCCAACTCAACATCCAATTGATCGTGAACCAGCTGGAAACGTTGATCGGGCTGCGTGACGCCGATGTGCGGGCCGCGCTGGCCGATTGGGAGGCCACCGGGGTGTCGGACGACTACCACGGCAAAGAGGGCAAGTGGCTGGCCGCGGCTCATGAGACCCGCGAGATCATCCGCTTGGTGAAGGCGACGCTTGAGGACAATGACGGCATTGCGCACGGGACGCTGCGGAAGGCACACGCGATCGTCCAGGAAATCTGATCGGGGGCTCACTCCGTTCGCGGGCCGGGCGGACCGATCCGGAGCGATGAAGGGCTGCACCGGTGGCTCGCGACTATGACGCTCAACTGCTGGAGTCCGTGGTCGTGCGCCGCAGGCGGCTCCGTGACGCGCTGATGTTCGGCCCGCAGCGCCATCGCCGGGAATTCGGCGAGAGCACCATGAAGATCGCTGTCGGGATGTGCGTGGCGGCGGTGCTGTGTGCGGGGATGGTCGGCGTGTCCTTTCTGCGCTCGACGCTGGACGAGCAGCACCGGCAGCAGAAGGAGCAGCAGGTGCAGTCGCAGACGGCCCCACCCAGCGCAGGGACGGAGGTTCCCGCGAGCTGGGTCGGCGCCAAGGTGACGTTCGCGATGTTGCGGACGGCACTCGACCAGGCCAAGGTTCCGCGCGGCCTGTACGTGTTGCCCGGCCAGGCACGTCCCGGGGGCGGGGCCGCCTCCAGTTACTACGTTATCGCCAAGGAGAGCGACCGCTACTCCGGCGGCGTGGTCGAGTTCGAGCAGGGCAGGATCGGTGGCCAGTTCACCACTGAGGACGAGGCGTCCCGGTGGCTGTACGGGGAGCTGGTCATCCGGGAGCGTCCCGCGCGGCCGCTCGACGCCCGCGCCGAGCAGGCCGAGATCGGCCGGGGCGCCGCGCTGGCGGCGGACGCACGCAAGAAGATCACGCGGAGCGGCCGCGCGTCCATCGCCTATACGCTCCCGCAGGGCGCCCTGGTGGACGCGTTCGGGCAGGAGAGCGGGTCATTGCTGTTCCCGTACGGAACGCCGTTCGCGCCGCGCGGACTGCCCGCTGGGGTTCACCCGGCCTCCGGCTACCACCGCTACCGCGTCGTCCAGCAGTTCTCGGTGACGGCGTCGGTCGCGGCGCCCGTGAACGGCGGTCCGGGCGGTGGTGTGCGGTTCACGGTCGACGCCGGGTTGTTCCAGCAGCCGCCCGTGCTGCCCACGGTCCGCTGGTTGCTGCGGACCGGATATCTGGAGCGTGTCACCGGCACGGTCGTGCCCAGGTGAGCTGTAGAGAGAGGTCTCATGTCCACGTGGAGCAGGGTGACCCTGGTCGGCGAGACGCGCCGGCTCGACATGGTACTGCCCGCGCGAACGCCGGTCGGCGCGCTGATGCCGGACGTCCTGGAACTGCTGGGTGACCGGGTGCTGAGCCCGCCGCGGCTGCGGCACCTGGTCACGTCCACGGGTGTGGTGCTGGATCCCGCCGCCAGCCTGGCCGACCGGCGGATCCCCGACGGCGCGATCCTGCGGCTGGTGCACGCCGACGAGCCGCTGCCCACGCCGGTGGTGCACGAGGTTCCCGAGGTCGTGGGCGAAGCGTTGGACGGCCGCCCGTCCTCGTGGGGCCCGGAGGCCGCGCGCTGGACCGCCACCGCGACATTCGCCGTGCTGACGTTCGCCGCCGGGCTGGCGGCGTCGGCCGCGTTGCCCGCAGACGCGGCGCCCGGTGTGCTGGCCGGGGCCGCCGCCGCGCTGCTGGGGTGCGGCGCGGCGGTAGGACGGTTCTGGCGCGAGCCCCTCGGCAGCGCGATCACCCTTGGCGGCGGCACGGTGGGCGCGCTCGCGCTGTGGAACGCGACCGACGCCGCGCCGGGCGCCGGACGCTGGGCCGCGATGGCGGCGTTGGCCGCCGTCGTGCTCGCGCTGCTCGGGGTCACGTCGCCCCTCGGCCGCGGTGGCCTGCTCGGCGGCGGGACGGCGGCGCTGCTGGCCGCCCCGGCCGCCGTCTGCGCCGCGCTCGGGCTGGACGCGCCGCGCGCCGCGGCGGTCACCGCCCTCGGCTGCGTCGTCCTGCTCGGTTCGATCGTGCGGCTGGCGGTCTCGCTGTCCGGGCTGACGGCGCTGGACGACCGGCGCGACGCGGGCGTCGCGGTGCTGCGTGGCGACGTCCTGGGGGCGTTGGACGGCGCGCACCGCAGCCTGGCCATCGCCACCATCGCGGTGTCAGTGGCGGCGACCGCCGCCGGGCTCGGCGCGCTCACCCGGCTCGACGGCTACACCGCCGCGCTGGCGGTGCTGCTGGCGCTGATCCTGGCGGGCCGGGCGCGGGTGTTCCCGCTCGTGGTGGAGAAGGTCGCGCTGTTGGCCGCCTCCGTCGCGATCGTGGCCGGTCTGGGGGTGCGCGTCGCGGCCGCCTACTCCTGGGGGGTCTCGCCGGCGCTGGCGGTGCTCGCGGTGGCGCTGGCCGTGCCCGCCGCCGTGCTGGCGGGCGACCGGCCCGAGCATGTGCGGGCCAGGCTGCGCCTGGCCATGAACCGGACCGAAGCGCTGGCGATGGTGGTGATCGTGCCGGCGGCGATCGGTGCGTTCGGCACCTTCGAGCGCCTGCTCGGCACCTTCTGAAGGAGTTCGTGTGGCTGATCAGGACCAGACCAGGCCCGGTGCCCTGGCCGAGCGCACGAGGCTCGACCCCCTTCCGCGTTGGCCGCCCATCGCGCCGGATGACCTCGTCCTCAAGAACGTGCACGGCGACTCGATGATGCGGCGCCTGCGCCGTGCCGCGGCGGGACCGTTCCGGGCGGCGGAGGACGTCCAGGCCCTCGAGGTGAGCGGCCACTGGATCCAGCACCCGGTCACGACGGGCCGGCGGATCGCGGTGACCGGCATTCGCGGCGGGGCCGGAAAGAGCACCGTCTCCACGCTCATCGCCGCGGCGTTCGCCCGCTTCCGGCGGGACCGCGTGCTCGCCTTGGACCTCGACCCCGAGTTCGGGTCGCTGCCCCTGCGGCTGGGCGTACGCCCCGGCAGGTCCGCAACCGACCTGACCCGGGTGGCCGTGGGGACGGCCTCGTTCGAGGAGGTCGAGACGCGGCTGGAACGGCTGGGCGAGCGGCTCTGGGCGCTGCCCGGCTCTCGCGACTTCATGGGGAGCGGTCGGCTCGACGCCGCGGCATACCGCTCCGCGGGACTGCCGCTAAGCCGGTTCTTCGGCGTGACGATCGCCGACTGCGGGGCCGGTATCCGCACGGACCTGCACCGCGCGGTCCTGGCCGATGCGCACGCCCAGCTGCTGGTCACCCCGGCCACGCCGGAGGGCGCCGCGAGCGCCGGGGCCGCCCTCGACTGGCTGGGCAGGAGCAACCTGCGCGGCCTCGTGCCGCGCACCATCGTGGTGTTCACCGTCCACAGCTGGACCGGCTCGCGGGCGTTCGACCTGGCCGGCGCGCGCAGGATCCTCCGCGATGCCGGGGCCGAGGCGCTCCTGCTGGGCTACGACGGCCACCTGGCCATCGGCACGACCATCGATCCGGAGCACCTGGGCTACTCGGCAAGGATCTCCGCCATCGAGCTCGCCGCCGCCGCGTTGCGGGCCGCGCTCCGTCCCTGAGCCCCCGAGAAGCCCCGAGAAGCCCCGAAGGAACAGTGCGGTTTCAAGGTAACCGTCAAGCAACCGCCGTCGAGCATTTGAGGAGACGCCGTGACGACCCGGGTGGTGCATCGGCCCGCGCGTACCGTCCATGCCGCGCCGGAACGGACCGTCCAGAAGATCGAGGCCCCGCCCGCGCTGCCGGAGTCCGGTACCGCGGGCGGCCAGCTGATGACCCTGCTGCCCGTGGTCGGCATGATGTCCTCGCTCACCGTCATGACCGTCCTGCGCAACCCCGCCTTCATGGCGCTCGGCGCGGTGATGCTCGTGGTGGCGGTGATCGCGGGCGGCGCCCTGCTGGTCTCGCGGCGCGGGCAGGCCGCGCGGCAGCGCCGGGGCCGCCGCGAGCGGTACCTGGACTACTTGGAGGAGCTTCGGGAGACGCTTGCCGCCGAGGAACGAGAAAGGCGGGTCGGAGCGCGGGTGCTGGATCCGCCACCCGAAGCTCTCTACGACGTGCTGCGCGACCCGGCGCGGCTGTGGGCACGGCGGCGCCGGGACGCGGACTTCCTGCGCGTCCGGATGGGGACGGGCCTGGTGCCCGGGCAACCGCTGGAAGTAGGAATGCAGGCGTCGGCGATGACCCCCGCGGACCCGTTCATGCTCGCGGAGGCGCGCGCTCTGGCCGAACGGTTCGGGACGTCCCCCGACATGCCGCTGGTCCTGCCGCTCGACATGGCCGGCGACGTCAGCGTGGTGGGCCCGCGCGAGGACGCGCTGCGGCTGCTACGTGCGATGGTCGCGCAGCTCGCCACGTTTCACGCGCCAGAGGACGTGGCCATCGCCTACGGCGGCCGGCACGTTCCCGACTGGGACTGGCTGAAGTGGCTGCCGCACGCGCATGACCAGCACCGCCGGGACAGTGGCGCGCCGCTCCGGCTGGTCGCGACCAATCCGCAGCGGGTCGCCGCGCTGCTGGCCGACGATCTCGCGGCCCGCACCGACCTCGCGGCGGAGGTGGCGCGCGGCCTCGGGACGCGCGAGGCGCTGGGCTTCCAGCGCCGACTGGTGGTGGTCCACGACACCCACGGCGGACCGGCCGCCGAGCTCGTCCGGCCCGACCCCGCCATCGCTGTCGCCGACCTGGCCGCGACCGTCGTGCATCTGGTGGAGCGACGCGAACACGAGCCCGGCGAGGTGAACATCCGGATCGTGGTGGACGGCGACCGCATCGAGGTCACCGACCTGCGCGGCGAGGCCGCGGTGACGATGACGGGGACGGTGGACCACGTCCCGCCCGGGATGCTGGAGGGCCTGGCCCGGATGCTGGCGCCGCTGCGGCTGTCCCGCGAGTCCGCGGAGGAGGCCGCGGCGCAGGGCGGCGAGGTCGACTTCGCCTCGCTGGCCGGCCTGGACGACCCGGCCGACGTGGACGTGGCCCGGTTGTGGGCTCCGCGCTCCGAGCGCGCCTTCCTGCGGGTGCCGATCGGGATGGACGAGGCGGGCCGGCCGGTGATCCTCGACCTGAAGGAGGCGGCGAGCCTTGGGATGGGGCCGCACGGCCTGTGCGTGGGCGCCACCGGGTCCGGCAAGAGCGAGCTGCTGCGCACGCTCGTCCTCGCCCTCGCCTGCACGCACTCTCCCGAGCAGGTCAGCATGGTCCTGGTCGACTACAAGGGCGGCGCGACGTTCGCGCCCTTCGAGTCCCTCCCGCACGTCGCCGGGGTCATCACCAACCTGGAGGACGACGCGGGTCTCATCGAGCGCGCGTACGCGAGCCTGTCCGGTGAGGTGCAGCGCCGCCAGCAGGTGCTGCGCGACGCGGGCAACATCGCCAGCATCGGCGACTACAACCACCTGCGCGCGCAGCGGCCCGATCTGCCCCCGCTGCCGCACCTGCTGGTCATCATCGACGAGTTCGGCGAGCTGCTCACCGCGCGGCCCGACTTCATCGAGCTCTTCCTCTCGATCGGGCGGATCGGCCGCAGCATCGGCGTCCACCTGCTGCTGTCCAGCCAGCGCGTCGAGAGCGGCAAGCTGCGCGGCCTGGACACCTACCTTTCCTACCGGATCGGGCTGCGCACGTTCTCAGAGGAGGAGAGCCGTACCGTCCTCGGCACCCCGGACGCCTTCCACCTGCCGGCCCTCCCCGGCTTCGGCTACCTCAAGGTCGACACCAGCGTGTACCTGAGGTTCAAGGGCGGCTACGTGTCCGGAGCGTACCGGGACCAGGCTGATGCCGTCGAAGAGACCACCGCGCGGACACCGCCGATCTACCCCTACCCGGTGCTCAACCGGAGCGAGACGGCCAGGCGCCGCACGGAGACGGAGGCGAACGGCACCGACGAGCCGAGCCTGCCGGAACGGATCGCCGGGCCAAGACTGCTGGACGTGGCGGTCGCGTCGCTGTCCCGGCACGGCGTCCGGGTCCAGACGATCTGGTTGCCGCCTCTGCCGTCCCTGGTCACGCTCGAGGGGATCTGCGGCCCCGTCCAGGTCACCGCCGCCGGGATGCATCTTGCGGGCGCCCGCGGCAGGGGGCTGGAGGTGCCGGTGGGCCTGCTGGATGACGCCCGCCGGCAGTGGCAGGACGTCTGGCGGCTCGACCTCGCCGCGGCCGGCGGGCATGTCGGCATCATCGGCGGCCCGCAGACCGGCAAGACGACGCTGCTGCGCACCCTCGCGCTCTCGCTGGCGCTCACCCGCTCCCCCTCCGAGGTGTCGGTGTACGGGCTGGACCTGGTCGGCGGCGGGCTACGGGCACTGGAGGGCCTGCCCAACGTCGGCGGGGTGGCCGGCCGCACCGACCACGAGCGGATCCGGCGGACGGTCGAGGAAGTCCACGGCATGCTCGAGCACCGCCAGGAGGTCTTCCGGAACCGCGGCATCGACGGGGTCGCGCGGCTGCGCCGGATGCACGCCGACGGGCTGGTGCCCGAGCTGCCCTGCGCGGACGTCGTCCTGCTCATCGACGGCTTCGGGGCCATCCGCAGCGATTTCGAGGAGATCGACGACATGGTCGCCGACCTGCTGCAGCGCGGCGGCGGATACGGCGTGCACGTCGTCGCGGGGATGCTGCGCTGGAACGACGTGCGGATCGCGGCCCAGTCCAACTTCGGCCAGCGCGTCGAGCTGCGGTTGAACGACCCGTCCGACTCGGCCGTGGACCGCAAGCTCGCCCAGACGATCAGTGCGGACCTGCCCGGCCGCGTCCTGACCGAGGACAGGCTGTTCGCGCAGGTCGCGGTCCCCGGCATCGCCGGGACGCCCGACCCGTCCGCGCTCGGCGAGGCCGTGGAGTCGGCGGTCCGCGCGATCCGGGACGCCGCCGCGGGGCCCGTCGCGGCGCCGGTCCGGGTCCTGCCGGACCGGCTGCCCGCGCGCGACCTGCCCGGCCCGGCGGACGAGCCGAGGCTCGTGCCGATCGGCGTGGACGAGCGGTTCCTCGGCCCGGTAGGGCTCGACCTGTTCGGCGGCGACCAGAACCTGCTCGTCCTCGGCGACGGCGGGTGCGGCAAGTCGAACCTGCTGCGCCTGGTCGCCGACGGCCTGATGGCCCGGTACGCGCCCGGGGAGATGGCGTTCGCGATCATGGATCCCCGCCGCACGCTGCGCGACGCCGTCCCGGCGCCCTACCTCGGCGGATACGCCACCACGCCGCGCGTGTGCGCCGGGCTGGCCGCGAACGTGGCGCAGGAACTGCGGGAACGGATGCCCGACGACGTCGCCGCGGGAGCCGGCGGCACCGTCCCGACACCGAGGATCGTGATCCTGGTGGACGACTACGACCTGCTCACCACGGCAGGGCAGCAGCCGCTCGCGCCGTTCCTGCCGTTCGTCGCCGGCGGCCGCGACATCGGTGTGCACTTCGTCGTCACCCGCCGCACCGCCGGTGCGTCCCGCGGCATGTACGACCCGCTCGTCCAGGCGATGCGCGAGATCGGCACCGGGGCGCTGCTGATGTCCGGCGACCGGTCGGAAGGCCAGCTGTTCCCCCGCGTGTACGCGGGCCCGCAGCCGCCGGGGCGAGGACTCTGGCTCCGTCACGGGGACGCTCCCCGCCTCATCCAGACCGCGCTGGTGGACGAGCCGCCCGGCGTCCCCGCGTGGCGACCGTCCGCCACCCGGGAGGCCTGATGACCTACGAACTCGTCGTGCTGACCCAACGCGAGCCCGACGCCCTGGACCTCGTCGACGCGATGGTGAGCGCGGACGACACGCTGTGGGTCGGCGACATCGGTGACAGCACGCTCGTCCAACTCCGCGACGAGTCGGGCCGGGTGTTGGTGAGCATCGGGACCGCACAGCGGGTCGAGGTAGAAGGCGAGGTGGAACGGGTGCTCGGAGACGCCGTCACCGCCGGCCTGACGGTCCCGTACTGGCAGGTGGAGGCGCGCGTGCCCGACGACGCGCCGGAGGGCCCCGCCGTGGCGCACCGCTTCGCCGCCGCACTGGCCTCCCGGCTGGGCGGCGCGGTGTGGCCGCCATCGCCGCCGCAACCGCGGAGAGGCGTGATCGAACGTCCGGCCGTCGACCTGATCTCGGAGAAGAGCGTCGTCATCGTGCAGGAGCGGGAGGTCGTGCCGATGTCGTCATGGATCACCGACATGATGGCGCGGTGCGCGGACGAAGACCTGGCGCTCGCCGTGCTCACCCCGCTCGGCAGCCGGATCACGCTGCCACTGCGGCTGGCGTTGAACGGCACGCAGGCACGCTGGGTCGTGCAGGACGCGGACGACGGCTACTACGACGGGCTCTCCGGGCTTCCGCTCGACTGGGACGGCAACGGGTTCGTCCTGGCCGAGCGGGCGAGGACGGGCGGCCTGTCGGCCACCTTCCTGCGCGGCCCCGAGGACGCGGATCTCGGCCACCACGTCGTCGTCGACCTCCGTGTCGTCCACGACGCCACGGAGGAGCTGGTACTGGGCTCGGCGATCGAGGAACTGGCGCTGGCGCTCGCCGGCGCCGCCCCGGCGGGATGGGGCGCCGGCGAGCCCGCCGTGGCACGCTGGGACCGGGCCGCTCTGACCGCCCTGTGCCGCAGCCGCGCACCCCGGCCGACCTGGCTGGTATTCACGGGCGGCCACGGGGAACCGGGCCCGCTCTTCGGCGGTGCGGTGCGGGTCTCCCGGGTCGATGCGGGTGTCAAGGAAGAGATCACGCTCGTGGTGTCGCCGCCGGAGGACACCTGGTCGCCGGACGCCCTGGACGCCCTGGAGTCTCTGGCGGACCGGCACGCGGGAAACATCGAGCTCAGCACGCTCACCGCCCACTGGACGCCGGGACGTCCCGACCTGACCTATCCGGCCCGCCTGCTGGGTGTCCCCCTCCCCCTCGCGATGGCACTCGGTCCGGTCGGCGTCGCCGAAGCGGGCAGGGAGCGTGTGCTGTCGGCCGCGGCGAAGGGCCGGCTGATCGGGGATCCGACCGAACCGGGAGCCTGGTACACCTTCGACGCCGACACCTCCGACGCGCCGTGGAGAGGGCTGAGCGACCTCATGCGGCATCTGACATGAGCCCTCAAGGCCCCCTCAGGCAGGCCGGCGCCCTTCCGGAGGCGATCCCAGGTCAGCGCTTGACGAAGGTGATCTCGACGCGCCTGTTCTGGGCACGCCCATCGGGATTGTCCTTGCCGCCGATCTGGTTCGGGGCGACAGGTCTGGTCTCCCCGAACCCCTTGGCCTGGATCCGGCCATCGAATCCCCCGCCAAGCGCCTGCTCGAGTCCGGCCTTGACCGCTCCCGCGCGCTCCGTGGACAGCGTCTGGTTGTAGCGGGGACCTCCGATGGAGTCGGAATGCCCGGAAACCATGATCACGCCAACGGCCTCCTTCACCTGGGGCGCCAGTCGCGAGATCCGCCGGCGGGCGGCATCGGTCAGCACGGCCTTGTCGAAGCCGAACAGCAGGTCGGACGAGATCCGCACGGTGACGTTGTTGCCGTTCGTGTTGATCGTCTCCAGCTTTTTTACGGAGGAGGAGACGTCGATGGCCTTGACAGATTGGCGGATGCCCTCATCACTGACCCCGGGATCGGCTCCGGCGACCCCGGGAAGACCGAGGACCATGAGGACCACACCGGCAACCAATGCCGTCCGCTTCCTGCCGGGCGACCTCATCGCTGGACCGGAACGTTGGAGAAGAAAGGCCACTGGCCGTAGTGAACGTCCAGGGACCTCACGTTGGCCGGCGGCGCCGCGAAGGTATAGGTCGGAGCGGCGCACTGGCCGTTCCCGACATAGATCGATACGTCGTCATCCTGCACTTGGCGCTCGTCGCTGTCCTTCACCACGACATATCGTTCGGCGTTGACGGTATCGATCAGCTCGGGGGCCAGTGGAGCCGAGTTGTTCAACTCGTACGGACTGGCCTTCTCCCCTGTCCCTTGGGGAAGGGTCGGCTTGATCCGCATCGTCAGGATCGCGAATTTGTCCTTCACCAGCAGACCTACGACGGCGACCTCTACGGTTCCCCCGGCGAATCGCTGGAGCTTCACGTTGATCGGAGCCACCAGCGGCTGGGCGTTCTCCGCCCCCACACCGCCGCCGATACAACCGGTGGCTGACGCGCCCGCCTGAGCCGGAGCCGAACTCTGCGTTTCCACCTTCTGCCCGGTCATCTCGGGCTTCTTTTCGCCCCCACCAGAATCCCCGCATCCCGCGAGCAGGACGCTCGCCGCCGTGGCCAGCACCGCCCCCCGCCCGATACCGATCTTCATTACCCGCCTCCTACCGGCGCCCGGGTCTACGCGAATTGCGCGCGGTGCCACGGCCCACCGGCTCGCCTTCCGCTGCGGCCCTCAAAGGGCATACCGCGCCCAATCTCGCATGCGCATGACCGTCCAGCCTTGTCGACCAGTGCACAGACCTTGACAATCAGCCGCCGGGTGGTGTGCGTCATGGAGGCCCGTCCGGCGACGAGCAGCGGCAGCGGAGGCTGAAACCAGGTATCAGACGCCGGCTTCGAGGGCGAAGGTATTGCCGTCCGGGTCCTGGAACCACGCGATACATCCGACCCGAGGAGTGATCCCCTTGGCGTTGTGTTCGAACCGGTCGTAGCGGGCGAGCTCGACGCCGGACAAGGCGAACTCCTCGACGATCTGATCGATGTCGTCGACGTACCAGGTCGCCGGTGTCGCGAGGGTCTTCCCGGCGGTGACCGACTGGCACACGTTCAGCGCCGGCCCACGTAAGCGAAAAAGGCCCGGAACCGACCTCGGTTCCGGGTCAGATCCCAGGGATCCTTGTTCCAGATCACCTCACCGGCATAGTCGCCATTGTGGTAAGCGACAATGAGCCACTGCTCGTACGTCTCCCCCACGCCCTTGTGGAGGTACTCGAAGCTCAACGTCTCGGCGTTGGCGGCGGGGGCGACTGCCGTAAGGGTTCCGGCCGCGAACACTGAGGTCGCGGCGAGAAGGTACCCGATTCGGGACCTGACCTTCATTTGCTCTCCTCTGGTGAACGGATGCACTGCTTCCTGGCCTCCAGGAGTCCACTCGCTCCGCAAGAGGCCACGTACTTTACAGTCCGGAAGCCGGGCATTATCGCAGCCGATCACTTTTCCAAAGGCCGCCTGCATACGAACTGCCGGAGAGCCCCTCTCGCGGGCTCTGCGGCCGCCCTTAGGCAATGCGATATCGAGGCTCGGCGGTTGATCGGCCAGGGAGCCGTTCGGTCGCGGATAAGGAGGGCGACGGCGGATTGTGCTGGGTCTTGCAGGGCGGCTCGGAGCGCCGCGGCGATGCATGGATGACGTCGCGAACACTCATCAGGCGCAGGCGTGGAACGGGTGCGAGGAGTGGCACTGGGCCGACGAGCAGGACCGGCACGACATCCTGCTCACCGGCCTCAACGAGCCGCTCTTCTTGGCGGCCGGGATCGAGGCGGGTCACCGGATCCTCGACGTCGGCTGCGACGCGGGCCAGAGCACACCGCTGGCGGCGCGCCGGGCGAAGGATGGGCACGCCGTCGGCATCGACCTGTCGGGGCCGACGCTGGAGGCGCCGACTCTGATCGCGATCGACCGGGCCGCCGCCGACCGGCCCCACTACTCGGGAGCATCACCGCCCCGCGCGAACCTCCAGGTCATCACCGCGCCGGCCAGTGCCTTGCCGTGGGTGTCGAGGCCAGTGCGCGGATCGGTCCACGACCCGACCGCAGCCCGCATCCGAAGCCTCATCCTGCCGTCGGCCGCCGCCGGACTGCCCGTGCTGGCCGACAAGCCGCACCAGGGCACCAGCGCGCACGTCCTCACGCCCTGCAAAGGACACGACAAACCCGAACCACACAAGGACGCCGACCGTGCACACGCCAAGCCCCGCGCGCCCGCAGAACAAGCGAACACCCAACTCAAGTCGCGGCGAATCCTCCGAAAGCAAGACCATCCACACTCTGCAACCCCGCAAGACCACATCACGTCGAAAAAGGGTTCACCGATGCTGCAGCAGGCCCCGCTGAAAGTTTGGGAAGCAGCGATAAGAGGGGCGTCACGGCCTACCTCGGCGTGCCTCTGGGCTGTACCGCTGGACACCGGGACCCGAGCAAGCGCGGAACGGGTCTCGCCCTCGCACCACGGGGCGCAATAACGATTGTGTGACGCGACGGCACAAGCGCCTAGGCTGCGCTTCTCCAGGCCTGCTCGCGATAGTCCTTTGGAGGGGTTCCGTAGGCAGCGCGAAAGGCACGTGTAAAGGTCGGATGATCGCGAAATCCCCAGTGCGTCGCGATCCTGTGGACGGGTATGGCGTGCATGGCCGGATTGCTGAGGTCTCGCCGAGCGCGCTCGAGTCGCTGCTGCCGGATCCACGCCGCCACCGTGGTGTTGCGTGTGCTGAAGAGCCGGTGCAGATGGCTCAACGAAATGTGGTGGGCGTGAGCGACGGTCTCAGGTGACAGACTTGGGTCGCGCAGGTGCTGCTGAATGAATGCTTCGATGCGCAGCAGTAGACCGTGGCGGCTCGAACTCTGAGTCGCCGTGTCGGCCTCGAGGTGGTGTGCCAGGGCGGCGGCCAGGAGATCATGAGTGATCGTCCCGAGCCGGGAGAGGTCGGCAGGCCGGTAATCGGCGGCACCCGTGGTGAGAGTAGTGAGGTACTGGACGAGGAGGCTGCCCACACCCGTTCGGCCGCACAGCGGTACCGCCGAGAGTCGCCTGATCGCGTCGGCGGGAAGGCTCAGCAGCGCCCGTGGCACGTGCGCGCGTACTAGCGTGGCCCTTTCACTGCCTGTGGCTATCCTCAACCGGAATGCCCGAGAGCTGTCGTACAGCGCGTAATCTCCGGAGTTCAAGATCGCCTCACGATGCGCCTGACTCAACACCAGTTGCCCGTGAAGGGGAAAGATCACCGAGCACAGTTCGGGGTCGCTCCGCCGGATGAATCTGGGAGTGCGCAGCACTTCAGACGGCGAAGCGGTCAGTTCGACGACGTTCACCGCACCGAGATCCAGCGCCCGCATGCTTGCCCGGAACTCTTGAGGGAGATCACTGGCCAATCGCATCGGGTGCGAACTATTGATGAAGATCTCGTCGAGCGTAGTTAGGCGGTCTCCCGGCGACCAATCGTCGCCGTTGAAGATCATCTGCATGACTGGTCATCCTTGGATGCAACCTGGTTACCGCCCTTGGCGGGGTTGGAGCCTTCGCGGCCTACGCGTTGGTCGCGTTGTGGCCTGAGGCGGGAGGCGGCGGAACCTGTGTCAGGATGCCGTACACGATTGCTAAGGTCCACCAAGCATTTCTTCATACATCTGTTAGGACAGCTTGATGTTGGATCCAGTGCGGCTCATGCTGCTCTGCGAACTCGCTGATCGCGGGACCATGACCGCGGTGGCCGCCGCCTGCGGCTACACCTCGTCCGCCGTGTCCCAGCAACTCGCGGTCCTGGAGCGCGAGGCGGGAGTGGCGCTGCTGGAGCGAGACGGACGCAGGGTCAAGCTCACGCACGAGGGGCGGCGCCTCGTGGCACACGCCCGCATCGTTCTCAGCGCATTGGAGACGGCCGAACGCGATCTGCGGTCCGCCGACGTTCCGCGGGGGCCGATCGACGTTGCCTGCTTCTCCACCTTCGCTAGCGTGCACGTGGTGCCCGCGCTGGCCGCCGCTCGCGAGCGCTATCACGAGTTGGGCATCCGCCTGCACGAGCTGGAACCACCTGAAGGCATATCCGCTCTGCGCGCGCGGCGGTGTGAAGTGGCCGTGTGCTACAGCTACAACCTCACGCCGTCCCCGCCACCTGAGGAGTTGACGGTTCACCCCCTTGTCACCGAACCGATCCTTGTGGCGTTGCCGACGGATCCTTCCGGCATCCTGCAGGTGGAACGGGGCCGGGCCGACCGGCAGGGGATCACTCTGGACCGCCTGACCGACGCTGAATGGATCGTCGGGTCGAGGGAGGGGGGTAGTACCGCCCTGATCAGGCGAGCTTGCGCGCTCGCCGGCTTCGCGCCACAGATCACGCACGCAGTCGACAACTACGAGCTCGTTCTTCGCATGGTTGCCCACGGGCTGGGGGTGGCGCTGGTACCGCTGCTCGCAGCCGAAGCTTATGGTCTGGCGCCAGGCGTTACTCTGTGTGAAATAAGCGATGTCGAGCTCACCCGATCCATCTTCGCTCTAACCCACACTTTGTCCGGTACCAGGCCCGCGGTCGACGCTGTACTCAACCTGCTCGGCTCCACGAACTAACGGTGCGTGGGCGGACGCTTTCACTGGCGATGAGCCGTGCGCGGCTCCAGGCGGTTAAGATCGTGTCTTGATTGGTGATTGCTCCTGTCGACCACGGCAAGAACGGGTCGAAGATCCACGTGCCGGTCGACCGTGCCGGTCTGCCGATCTGTGTCGGGATCTCAGCGGCCAACACTCACGACAAACTCGGGCTGGAGCCGCTGGTGCGCAGCATCCCGCCGGTCCGCTCCCGGCGCGGGCCACGGCGTCGACGTCCCACAAAGCTGCACGCCGACAAGTGCTACGACCATGCCGACCTGCGCAGGTTCCTAGGCGGCCGCGGCATCGTCGCGTGGATCGCCCGCCGCGGTGTCGAACGCTCCGACCGACTCGGCCGACACCGCCGGGTGGTCGAGCGCACGATGTCGTGGCTGAACGGCTTCCGCCGCCTACACCGCCGCTACGAACGCAAACCCGCACACTTCCAGGCCTTCACCGGCATCGCCACCGCCCTCATCCACCACCGCCACCCCACCAAATAAGACGCCGTCTAAATCCGTGTTCGCGTCGAACGCGGCGCGTGGGAGATGAAGCAGGCGATCGAGGCCGCTGATCGGCTGCATGCCGGCCTTTGACGCGGTAGCCGATCCGGTGCCGGAGCTCGATGAGCGGCAGCGGCTCCCTTCACGTGCGCTGCTCTTCGCCCGGGGCGAGGGTGTGGACGATGGCGTGGACGGTCGCCACGACGTCGGCCTGAGTGAAGGAGGCGTTGCCGGAGATCATGTCGTGGAGGGCTGCGTGCGCTCCGTGATAGAGGATGTCGGCGAAGACCTGCGGAGAGCCCGGACGTAGCGCTCCGGAGTCCATGCCGCGTTCGATCGCTTCGGCGAGCAGGTCGACGACCTGCTGGTTGGTCTCGGCACAGAGAGCGAGCGCCTTGGCGTCGGCGGACCCGTAGACGATGCGGTGCAGTTCGGCGTGCTCCACGGCATGCTCGATCAGCCGCTCCAGCAGCGCGGCGAGCGCATCGACCCAGGCGTCCCCGAGAGTCCGGTCTTCCAGGATGTCCTCGGCCAGTTCCAGGTAGCCGGCTACATAGCGTTCCCACAGGGCGGCCACGACCTGTTCCTTGGTCGGAAAGTACAGGTAGAAGGTGCCCTTCGCGACGTCCGCCCGCGTGGTGATGTCGCTGATGGTGGCGTCGGCCACGCCCCGCTCGGCGAACACCCGCAGGGCGGCGTCGAGCAGGTCGGCGCGGCGCTCCGCGGCCGGCTTCACCACGCGCTTGCGCGCACCTGCTGACCCCTTGCTCATGGGCGTGCCCCCGTCACCTTGACTGACCACCGGTCAGTATTGCAGACTGACCACCGGTCATTTAACTGACCGATGGTCATTACTGTACCGGCTTCCTGAAGGAGCGACACCGATGAGCCTGCGTTCCGCACTCCCGCTCGCCGCCGCGACGATCGCCCTGCCCCTCCTGCTGAACCGCGGCCGCGGCGAGACGATCCCCATGGACGCCCACGCCAGACAGGACGCGCCCGGCACCTTCGTCCGGCTCCGCCACGGCATCACCCACGTCGAGGTGGACGGCCCGGAAACAGGCGAGCCGATCCTGTTCGTGCCCGGCGCGACCCTGTCCCTGTGGGTGTGGGATGGCCTGTTCGAGCGGCTGGCCCGGGCCGGATACCGGACCATCCGCTTCGACCGGTACGGCATCGGCTTCAGCGACCGCCCCGACATCGTCCACGACCAGGCGCTGTTCGAGGAGCAGATGACCGACCTGCTGGACGCGCTCGGCGTCGACCGCCCGGTGACGCTCGTCGCGCTGGCGTTCGGCGGTCCGATCGCCGCCGAGTTCGCCGTGCACCACCCCGAGCGGGTCTCCGGGGTGTGCCTGGTCTCCCCCGACGGGTTCGCGACCCCGCTCAACCTCGGACTGCGCCTGTCCCAGCTGCCCGGGATCGGCCTGCCGTTCTTCCGGCTCATCGGTGACCGGGCGCTCAAGTCCCGGCTGCCCGGCTACTCCCGCGACCCGCGCGTGGTCGCCCGCGTCCAGGCCCGCCTGCTTCCCGAACTGCGCTACAAGGGCTTCAAGCGCAGCCTGCTCTCCGCGCTCGGCAACGTCCCCGTCCACGGCGCCGAGTACCTGTACCGCTTCCTGGACACCACCGGCATTCCCGTCCAGGTCGTGTGGGGATGCCAGGACCCGATCACCCCCATGCCGCCGGAACAGGTGCTGCGCACCGTCTTCTCCAGCGCCGACCTGCGCCTGCTCGACAATGCGGGGCACCTGCCGCACTACGAGCGTCCGGACGCGACCGCCGCGATCGTCCTGGACTTTCTGAACGCGCACAAGCGAACGGCATGACGCCGCACGCCGCGCGGGGAACACGCCCGACGCTGTCCTTCTGGTCGCATGGCTCTGCCAGCCTGAAGGGGGTGATCACTAAGACGGCGTCTTATTTGGTGGGGTGGCGGTGGTGGATGAGGGCGGTGGCGATGCCGGTGAAGGCCTGGAAGTGTGCGGGTTTGCGTTCGTAGCGGCGGTGTAGGCGGCGAAAGCCGTTCAGCCACGACATCGTGCGCTCGACCACCCGGCGGTGTCGGCCGAGTCGGTCGGAGCGTTCGACACCGCGGCGGGCGATCCGCGCGACGATGCCGCGGCCGCCTAGGAACCTGCGCAGGTCGGCATGGTCGTAGCACTTGTCGGCGTGCAGCTTTGTGGGACGTCGACGCCGTGGCCCGCGCCGGGAGCGGACCGGCGGGATGCTGCGCACCAGCGGCTCCAGCCCGAGTTTGTCGTGAGTGTTGGCCGCTGAGATCCCGACACAGATCGGCAGACCGGCACGGTCGACCGGCACGTGGATCTTCGACCCGTTCTTGCCGTGGTCGACAGGAGTCGGGCCTGTCAGCTCTCCCCTTTGGCGGCCCGGACGCTGACGGAGCCGATGGCACACCGCGACCAGTCCAGTTCGCCGGCCGCACCCACTTCGTCCAGGATGCTGCGGTGCAGCTTGGCCCCGCGCCTGGGGCCACTCGGTGAACCGGCGTTGCACCGTCTGCCAGGACGCACCGAAGATCGGCGGGAGTTGCCGCCAGGTGCAGCCGGTGCTCGCCACGAACACGATCGCGGCCTGCGCGTTGCGGTCATCGGCCCGGCACCGTCCACCGCCCTGCGGCCGGGCCGGCGCAGGCGGGGCCACCCGCTGGAACAACTCCACAACTCGTCGCGTGCACCGTGCAGCGCGCGTGAGCGCGCGCGGTCAGCGGGCGCTGATTGAGGCACCCACCTCCTTGGCCAGGCTTCCCCTCGCTCATGACATGAGAAAATCTTCTCGAGAACGTCATTTTCGAGCTAGTGTTTGAGGCAAGTTGAGATGAAGTTCTTGAGCTGGAGAGCCCATGGGCAAGCGAGTTGCGCTGGTGATGGCGGCGTTCGCGATCGTGATGGCCGGACCGAACCTGCCGACCCCGCTGTACCCGTACTACCGAGCGAGTCTGGGCCTCAGCCCATTCGGTCTCACCCTGCTCGTCGGTGCCTACTTGGTGGCATTGGTCGCGGTTCTGCTGTCAGCCGGATGGTTCGCGGGGCGATCCTCGCCGCGCGCGCTGCTGACGGCCGGACTGGTCATCATGTCAGTGTCCGACGCGCTCCTGGCGTGCCCTCCGACGACGATGGGCCTGGTCACGGGGCGAGCGCTGGAGGGTTTCGCGGTGGGCGCCTCCACGGGCGCGGTGGCGGTGCTGCTGGGACATCACGGGTCGGTGAGAACGGGATCGGTCCCGGCGGTGTGCGCACTGCTCGGCTCAGCGGCCGGCACGGCCCTGACCGCTGTGCTCGCCGAATACCTCCCGTGGCCGCATACGCTCGTATACCTCGTCCATGCCGCGGCGAGCCTGGCATCCGGGGCGTTGCTGTGGCTTGTCCCGGCACTGGGACGGCCACGGCGCGGCGATGCCGGACGTTCCGCGGGCGGAGCGGTCGTGCGGAGCGGGGGCGTCGCGCGGTTCCGGGTGGCGTGCGCATCGGGGATCGCCGCCTGGGTGACCGCAGGGCTGGTCGTGGCGCTGGTCCCGAGCTATTCGGTGCTTCTGCTCCAAGCGTCGGATCTCATCGAGGTGGCGATTCCCGTGGTGGTCTTCCTGGTGGCCGCAGGCGGCGGTTCGATGGCGGCGGGCCGATGGCGGCCGCGCGCCGAAATTCCGATCGCGGCACTGCTGATGTCCGCGGGCCTGGTGATGGTCGCGATCTCCGGGCCCTGCCGGTCGACCTCCTTCCTGATCGCGGGGACGCTGGTGACCGGTGTGGGGCAAGGACTCGGCTTCCGGAGCGGCTTCGCCGCCGTGCTCGCGTTGTCGTCCCCCGAACGGCACGGGATCGCGGCGTCCTGGTACAACGCCGCCGCATATCTAGGAGCCGCCGTCACGACTCTCGGCATGGGGCTCATGGCCGGAGGGGTCGGTCTGGGAAACGCCTTCTGGATGGCCGCGGTGCTGTTCACAGCAGGCGCGCTGGCCCTCGCGGCCATGGCGTTGAAGCTGTTCTCCGGATCAGAGTCGGAGGCACTTCCCGAGCCGGCCACCGAACCGACGACCTGAGCCGGGAAGGACGTGGAG
The DNA here is from genome assembly GCF_040299565.1 of Spirillospora sp. NPDC000708. Classification (NCBI taxonomy): domain Bacteria; kingdom Bacillati; phylum Actinomycetota; class Actinomycetes; order Streptosporangiales; family Thermomonosporaceae; genus Spirillospora; species Spirillospora sp. NPDC000708. The sequence goes on along the minus strand of NZ_JBEPCJ010000031.1, from coordinate 83,068 downwards.
GGCGTGCGGACGAGAGCCGATGCTTCTCGTCAGGGAGCGAAGACCGCGCTATCCGACGGTGCACACCAGGCGCTGAGGAGAGAGGCGGTCAGGGAGCGGGCGACGTGTCGCGTCGGCGACGACACGTTCGTCGAACAAAGTGATCCACAACAGGATCGCGTAGTCGATGTCCTGGTCGGGCACGGTGCCCCGGCGATTAGAGGTGAAGTGCCGATAGACGGTGGCGATCGCGACGTTGCGCGCGCGCCAGGTCGGGCAGGCTGAACTCGGTACCGCTGCCGGCGAGCAGTTCACCCGCCGGGTCCAGAAACCGGTTCCGGGTACGAGCGGCATCTCGGCGCAGCCGCTCTGCGGGCAATCCAACCTCACGATCGTCGGTACGAGGGACTACCTCTCGGTTCGCTCACTTCACTCTCCTGCGCGTCGCCGGCGCCCGCTTGGTGTCGGTGGAGGGTCAGCGGACGACGGCTCGTTTTCGCCTCAACCGCAATACCTCTCATCCCACCTACGCGGCGATGCTGGACGTCGGCCACACGCAGAAGACCATCTTCGTCGCCCGCTATCTTCGGCTGCGGGAGCTGCAGCGCGAGATCGAGGAGGGCCCGAACGTAATGGAGGCCTCCAACCAGGCCTGCTCCGTCATCGCCTACAGCAAGGACGGCGAAATCGCCTCCAACCGGCGCGAAGAGCAGGAGATGTTCGTGCTCTGCCTGCGGATCCTGCAGTCGGCGCTGGTCTTCGTGAACACCCTGGTGTTCCAACAAAGCCTGGCCGAGGACGGGTGGGCCGAGCTTTTCACCGAAGCCGGCTGGCGCGGGCTGAGTCCGCTGTTCTGGTCGCACGTGCGCCCCTACGGCGAGGTGGACTTCGACACGGGGACCGCTTGGACTTCGCGAGCGGGACGGGGACTGAGACCGGCCGGATCACCGTAACGGCCATTCTGGCCAGGGTGGAACGTTTCTCGCTAATCTCTCGGGATGCCCACCCAGATGTTGCAGTTCCTCGCCGTGGTCGCCGTCCTGATCATCACACCCGGGCCGGACATGGCCCTCGTCCTGCGCAACGGCGCCAAGGGCGGGGCCGGAGCGGCCTGGCTGACCGGGCTCGGGTGCTGCGTCGGGATCGCGGTGCACGCAGGGACGGCGGTGATCGGATTGTCAGCGCTGCTGGCGGCGACGGCGACGGCGTTCACGGCCGTGAAGCTGGCCGGGGCGACGTACCTGGTCTACCTCGGGGCTTCGGCTCTATGGCACACGCGCGGGCGGCATCTGCAAGGGCAGGCGCAGCCCCCCGCCGAGCCCTCGCCGGACGCCGTGGTGCCGGGGCGCGGGGCAGCCTTCCGGCAGGGAGTGCTCAGCAATCTCCTCAATCCGAAGATCGCCCTCCTCTTCCTCACCCTCATCCCGCAGTTCATCGCCCCGGACGAGCCCAGGCTCGCCACCACGACCGTCCTCGCCGTGACCTTCCTGCTCATCGCGGTCGCTTGGTGGAGCACGTTCTCCCTGCTGGTCGGCGCGCTCGGCCGGGCGCTGCAGCGCCCGCGCGTACGGCTGCTACTGGAGCGGTTCACGGGCGCGGTGCTGGTGGCCCTGGGGCTCCGGGTCGCGATGGACTAGACGAGTAGTCCCGAAGTGATCCCTGGTCGAAGACGATCAGTGCTCGGCTGCGTCGCACTCCTCGCCTATCCGCAACCTGTATGCGGCGGTTAAGGCGCTTGGGCCGGGCGGCCCGCGACCCGTCACCGGAAGGGAGGTTGTGACCGGTCATCGTCACTCTGCTCGGTATCCGTTCTCGCCCTGTTCATGTCAGTCTAGGAACATCATCCCTTTGTGTCCCACTTGAGCCTTGACGCAGAGGGCCCCGCCACGCGTTGCCCTGTCGGGCCGCACTCGTCGTTCATGGACTCCATCTCCAGTATCTGGAGGGAACGCTCCCGCAGTGCGGCTTCTGCTGCTGGACCTGGTCTGAGCCAGTGCAGCGCTGCGGTGGCCCGCACGAGCCAGGCGCCCGTTCGTGCGCCGCATCGAGGGTTCCGGACGGTACGGTCATGAATGCGATTGACCAGCGCAACCTGCCAAGACGCCTGTCCTTGGCACACAAAATGCTGTGGGTCCAGGCAGTGTTGTTTGCACTTGCGTGCCCCATCCCGAAAGGCGCTGACGCAGTGTCGGCACTGACGCAGGGAATCCCGGATGATGAGAGCGCACCCTACGTTCTGATCCCCGTGCTCTACTTGGCCCCGCTACTGCTGTTCGCAGTGCCGGCTTGATGCTCGCCGTGCGGTTCTCTCGCGGAGGGCGGGCGTTCACAAAGGGGTCATTGCCTTCGAGGTGCTACTCATGGGCCCTGGCCCTGATTCTCGCCGGAAGTGCGCTAGTGTCGTTCGGTTTGCTCTACCTGATGATAGGGCTTTATTTCCCGATCGCCCTCCCGGCGGTGTACGTCTTGGCCGCGCTGCTCACACTTGAGGGACGCGCGCACTTCAGATGAGCGTTGTGGACGCTGAGCGGGCCATTCCCGTCCCAGAACCCCAAAGCGCCCGCGCTGCAGTCCGCCCCGTCCGGCCCGCTCCGGCGGACTCCACAGCGAGCAGATGTCCGACTGTGTCGCGGACACCGTCGCGGGCGAAGCCTCAGCGATCCGGAGGAACCCACCTCGCCACCCTCCACGAAACGCCTTTCCTGACCCGCATGGCAGCAGCCGAGGAAGCCGATGCTGCTGCGCCGTAACGCCTCAGTTGGCAGCGTCTCCGGTCGCCCACAGGTCCTCAACGGCTTTTCCTGGACCGCCCGCTTTGCGCACCAACTCTGCTGCAAGCTGCACAAACGCCCGTAGCCTGGCCGTCTCGTGATCGGTTGGCCAAACGCAGGCGTAGTCGATGGGAGGGGCGTCGGCCAGGGGCTTGAACTCCAGGCCTGGGCGGTTGTAGTAGTGCGCACCCGCTGCGGCGACCGGTGTAACGCCCTTGCCCGCCAGGACAAGCGACAGCGCATCCTCCCAGTGTGTGATGGCCTGTCCGTGGGGAATGGGCTGCCCCGAAGGCGTCTCGCGCGGGAAATGGTGATCGAGCCAGTGTGCGGGGACAGGTCCGGCCACGGTCAGCAGGGTGGTTCCCGCAAGGTCTTCCATGCCGACCGCCGTGCGCCGGGCGAGCGGGTGCGAGGACGACATGAGCAGCACCCTCGGCTGTGACACCAGAACCGGCCCCAGCGTCAGATCGGGCTCGGCCACCGGCATCTCGGTGACCTGCATCTCGAGGTCCCCCGCCCGCAGTGGCCCGTAGGGATCTGAGATCTGCACCTGCCGTATCTGTACCTCGACCCCCGGGTGACGACGCGTGAACACCTCCGAGATCCTGTGCAGGAGGTGGCCGGTGAAAGCGCCGGAGAAGCCGATGCGCAGTCCGCCCGTAATTCCGCGGCCGGCGGCCGTCGCCTTCGCGATCGCCTCCTCGATCTGCTGGTGAGCCGGGGCAATCTGGTCCCTCAACTGCTCTCCGATGGCAGTCAACGTCACCCGCCGGCTGGTGCGCTCGAAGAGCTTGGCGCCGATACGGCGCTCCAGCCGGGCGATGGTCTGGCTGACGCGGCTCTGTGAGATCCCCATGTGCTCGGCGGTGCGCCCGAAATGTAGTTCTTTGCTTAGAGTCAGGAAGATTTCGATCTCTTGTCGTTCCATGACTCTAGTTCCGTGCCTTCTCGTCTCGGCGACCTCGAACGATGAGCTCAGCGGATCGATCGTTGCGCATGTCGTTCTTGTTGTACGGGTCCGGTGCTTCGAAGCTGGCCAGGCCAGCCAGATCGTCGGAAAGGACTTCCATGGCCGTCACCGATTCCTCACCTCCTGTTCGTCCTGTGCGTGATGTCCAGGCTCTTCAGCGGCGTTCCGCCGCCGACGCGGTGTTCAGCACCCGGGAGCGGCTGGTTCTGGTCACGCTGTGCTGCGCGACCTTCATGTGCGGGCTGGACTTCTCCATCGTCACCGTCGCTCTGCCCGACATCGGCCGCGGCCTGGGCTTCTCCTCGGCGGGCACTCTGCAGTGGGTGGCCACCGCGAGCTTGCTGCCGTCGGCGAGCCTGCTGCCGCTGTTCGCCCGAATCGCCGACCTGATCGGCCGCAAGCGGCTGTTCACTGTCGGCGTCATGGTGTTCACCCTGTTCTCCCTCGGAGCCGCGGTCGCCAATACCCCCGGGGTGCTGATCGCCGCTCGCATCGGCCAGGGCACCGCCGCCGCGATGATCGCCCCCGCCGCCATCGCGCTGATGACCGGCTACTTCAAGGAGGGCCCCAAGAGAGCCCGCGCCCTGGGCCTCAACGGCGCGGTGATGTCGTTGGGCTTCGTGCTCGGCGCGCTCGGCGGCGGTGTCATCACCAGCGGCTTCAGCTGGCGCTGGACCATGGTCGCGCTGGCCGTGATCGGCGCGCTCGCGCTGGCCGGTGCGCTGGCGATGCCGGCCATCGGGGAGTCGGGTGCCGCGCGGCGGGTGGACGTCCCCGGCGCCGTACTGGCCACGGCCGGCCTCTTCGGCCTGGTCTTCGGTATCTCCAGCGGCGGCGATCAGGGCTGGGCCGGCTTCGAGGTGCTCGGGCCCATTGCCGGCGGCCTCGTGCTCCTCGCCGCGTTCCTGCTGGTCGAGCGGCGCCACCCGGAGCCGCTCGTGCCGCTGACCGTCCTGAACCAGCCCACCGTCAAGTGGTCGGGCCTGCTCGGTGTCATCACCTTCGGCATGTGCGCCGGGACCACGGTGCTGCTGAGCCTCTACATGCAGAACGTCCTGGGCTTCACCCCCGTCCAGGCCGGCCTGAGCTACCTCGGTGAAGGCGCGGCCGCCGTGTCCGGAGGCATGCTGGTCGCCCGCCTGCTGAGCCGGTTCGGAGGGGTGAGGATACTGATCGTGGGATTGCTCGTGCAGGGTGCCGGCACCGCTGCGATGTTCGCCCTGCCGCAGAGCGTCAACCTGCCGGCCCTGCTCATCACCTCCTCGGTCATGGGGCTCGGCCACGTCTTCAGCGTGGTCTCCTTCATCACCGTGATGACGACGGGCGTCAGCGAGCAGGACCAAGGCGTCGTCGGCGGCCTGTCGCAGCTGCCGCAGTACGTCGCCGCCATCGGCGTCTCCGGCCTGAGCGCCATCGCCGCCGCGCGCACCAGCGCCTTGTCCGCCGGCTCGGCTCCCTCGCGTGCCGACGTAATCGGCGGACTGCACGCAGGCATGCTGACGGCCGGTGTCCTCACCCTGGCCGGCGCGTTGCTGACCGGCGCCCTCCTGCACCAACGGACCAGAGCGTAGACAGCCCTCACGAACTGTCACCCTAGGGAGACAAGCATGTCCACCGCCCCGCCCACGTCCGACCGCGGCCGCACGGTGCCCGGCAACGCCTCCGACCTGCCGCCCTGCCGCGGGGACGGCGGCACCGGCCTCATCATGGAGCCCTTGTCCGCTCACAACCCTGTTGCCGCCATCGCCCAGCATGACCTTGACGCCTCCCTCGAAGCGGCGACGACCGCCTCCCGGACCGGCCTGCCCACCAGCACAGTGCCGACCATCGTCCTCTCCGCCGCTCTCGGTCGGCTCGTCATCCCGCGCGACCACCGTGGCTGACTTGCTGAGGCTTATCCATATGGATAAATTTATCCATATGGATAAGCCTGCCGGTCGACGAGCCGCCGTACTGTCATGACCAGCCGTCAGGCGGCGACGGCGGCCCGCAAGGAGCAGATCATCAGTGCCGCGATCACCTTGCTGGCCGAACGTGGCTACCGGGCGACCACGTTCGAGGCCATCTGCGATGAGGCCGGGCTCAGCAGCAAACGACTGATCACCTATCACTTCTCCAGCAAGGACGAACTGTTCGCAGCCGTCACCGAGCAGATCGTGGCGGACGGTGAAACCTGGATGCGGCTCGCCCTGGAGTCCGTGGACGGTGCGCGTGACCTGCTCGCCACCGTCATCCGGGCGAACGTGGCATTCATCGCCGGTCACTCGCGCCAAGTCCAGGCACTTAGGCAGATCCTTCTCAACGGCGGCCTGGGCGACTGGGAGCGGCACCATCTCGAGTCACTGAGGCAACTGGCTCGCCTCTTCGTCAAGGGGCAGCGTGACGGCGTGTTCCGCGCATTCGACCCACAGGTCATGGCGGCGGCCGTGCGCGCTTCGATCGACGGCGCGGCGCCGCTTCTGTCCACCGGTCTCGACCCCGGCGTGTACGCGAACGAACTGGTCGAGCTCTTCGACCGGGGCACACGGGCCGAGTCCCGAGACATCGAACCCACTCACGACGGAAGCAGGCGAGGAAGCCGATGACCCGATCCGAACACGCTGGCCGGACTTATGTCGTGACCGGTTCGGCGTCTGGCATTGGAGCTGCGACTGCCAGGCTGCTTCGTGAGAGTGGCGCTGACGTCATCGGCTGCGATCTCAGCGGTGCCGAGATCCAGGCTGATCTGTCCACGCCCGACGGGCGGCAGTCGCTGGTCGACCAGGTGGCGAGCAGAGGCGCCATCGATGCCGTGCTCTCCATCGCCGGGGGCGGTAAGACAGGGCTTCTCCAGACGAACTACTTTGGCGCTGTCGCGACACTCGAAGGGCTGCGACCGCTACTGGCCCAGAGCGAATCGCCTCGGGCTGTCGTGGTGTCATCGACCTCTTCGCTGTCGCCCGCGGACGAGCGAGTGCTGCAAGCGTGCCTTGATGGAGATGAAGCCGCCGCCGTGGCCTACGTCGAGGCGGACCCGTCCGCCGGCGGCGCCGCTGGCGCTTACGGTGCCGCCAAACGGGCGCTCAACCGGTGGGTGCGCAGGGTCGCTCCAACCCCCGAGTGGGCCCAAGCCGGCATCGCCCTCAACGCCGTTGCGTCCGGTGTCGTCGACACGCCCGCCGCTTCTTGGATCTTCGCGAGCGAGGAAACGCGCATCGCCGTGGAGACCGCGGCACCGCAACCGTTCGGTGGTTTCCCGGGACGCCCCGAGTGGGTCGCCGAGCTCATCTGCTGGCTCGCCGGTGCGGGCAACCGGTTCGTCACCGGTCAGATCATCTTCGCGGACGGAGGAGCGGAAACGAAGCTGATCGGAGATCTCCATTGGCGTTGATAAAACCACGGAACAGCGGAATGTCTGATGTATATGGAGAGGATGACGATGAAAGCACTGCAAGGCAAGAAGGCCGTGGTCACCGGGGGCTCCCGGGGGATCGGCCGTGCGATCGTGGAGCGGATCGCCAGCGAAGGAGCGCAGGTGGTCTTCAGCTACGCGCAGAGCGAAAGCCGAGCCGCCGAGGTCGAGCAGACGGTCGCACAGGCCGGCGGCAAGGCTCAAGGCGTACAGGCCGACTTCACCGACCCAGCCAATGCCGAACGCCTCATGAGGCATGCCGAGGACCTGCTCGGCGGACTCGATGTGCTCGTGAACAATGTGGCCATGGCCTTCACCCCGATTCCCATCGTCGAGATCGACGATGAACTCTACGATCAGGTGATGGCGACCAACCTCAAGTCGACTTTCCTTACCACGCGTTACGCCGCCAGAAATATGCGCGATGCCGGGCGCGTTATCAACATCTCCACCGTGAACACGATCAGGCCGGGACTTGGCATAGCCTTGTACACCGCGAGCAAAGGGGCTATCGAGCAGCTCACCGCCGCGGCCGCGAGGGAACTGGGGCCGCGCGGCATAACGGTGAACACGGTGTCACCTGGATTCACCGACACGGATCTTCTGCGCGGAGCCAACAGCGAACAGCAACTCGCGCAGATCCCCGCCGTCACTCCGCTCGGCAGGGTCGGGCAGCCGACGGACATCGCCGGCGTCGTGGCCTTCCTCGCCGGCCCCGACGGCCGTTGGGTCACCGGCCAGAACATCCGCGCTACCGGCGGATTCGCCTAGCCAACAGCACAGGAGCCAGGGGTGTTGGTGGCCCACCGCCCCTGCTTCCGGTTCTCGACAATGCGTAGATATACGGCCCGGATGTGCGCCGTGCGGTCCTTTGCGCTACGCACGGCCGACGATCTCGTGACCGGCGAACTGCAGGAAGGCGCGCGGGCAGGGCTGTCGGGCGGCGTAGTCACGGCATGCTCCTCACCTTGACCGACGGTCGGGCGGGCGATGGGCGAGATCGAGCGCGAAGACGACGCGGTCGATCCCCGGGCCGTCATAGTCCGGATGGACGGGAAGGTCGCCGGCACCTTGCTCCCCGGGCAGCAGATCGAAGCCGAGTCGGCGGTGAAAGGATTGAGAGGTGGTGTTCCCAGGGCTGGTGATGCAATGGACGCGGCGGCGCCCGTGCGCACGTGCCTGATCGAAGAAACCTCGGTAGAGGGCGGTGGCTATGCCTCGCCCGCGCAAGAAGGGATCCACGCCGACGAAGTGAATGTAAGCCACTTCCGGGTCGCTCTGCGACAGGAAACCGATCAGGAAAGCGGCGAGGTCTCCGTCAGGGTGCTCGGCCAGATAACTGGTCGTGTTGAAATGTTGAAAGAAGAGCCGCGGCAGCAGCAGCGCCCGCTCCTTGGCTCCGGCCTCTCCTCCTAGCCCGCCCCACCAGCGATCGAGTACCGACAGCACGCGTGCATGGTCCTTGGCCGTTGGACGCCGTACCACCAAGTCCGAAGGGAAATCGTTGATCATTCGACAATACTCTCACGTCACACCGCAAGGCGCACCCCTACGGATTGCTTCATCGGCGACTCTTTCGTTCAAGGGATCGGTGACCCGGAATATCGGAGCCGGGTCGGCCCGGTGCTGGAGGCGACGGGCGCTGGGATAACTGCCTTCAACCTGAGAATCGGACGCAACACGTCCAATGACGCGTCCGTTCAGAAGGCATTCCAGTATCGGAATGCTGAGCCCGGTCGCCTTTGAGGAGCAACTCCGCACCTCACGCCGACCGGCGACCCATCTCCTGCCCTGGGACGGATCGCCGACCCGGCCGCCGTTGGCAAGGACCTCGGCGATTACGTCTCGGGCGACTCGGCTGATCGCCGTCCACGGTCTGCCGATACTCAGTTTGAGTCCGAGATCAGGCGGGCCAGGAGCCGCCGGACCAAGCACTCGCGCCTGCCGCGCTCGACGACCTGGCGGAGTGGCTCAGCAGACGTCCGGAGCTCACTCGCCACTCCGGGGTACGACGTGAAGGTCACGCGGGCGTCTTCGACATCTACCCGCCGCTCCAGCGGATCCGCTGCGCACCTTTTCGATCGATGCAGCGCTCCCCTCGCCCCGGCCCGCGAGCTGGGCCCTAGTGCAACCACAAGGGAGTGGAAGCCGAAATCGCAACCCTGACAGATGATCTGTTACAAAACTATCTACTAAGATAGTATCTCGGGTGCCACTCAAGCCAGAGGAGATGTCCATGTCTACGCGCGCTCTCATCGTTGCCCCGTCCGCCCCTGCGGGCATCGGATTCGGGGAGGTCGCCGACCCGGTTGCCGGCACTGGGCAGGTGCTCGTCGACGTACTGCACACTTCACTCAACTATGCGGACCTCAACAACGCCCGCAACGGACGTGTTCCGGTCGGATCGCCGTTGGGCCTCGACGCGGCGGGGGTCATCATCCGAGGGGCGGCGGACGGTTCTGGGCCCTCGGCCGGAACCCGCGTCGTGCTTTTCGCGGACGGTGCGTTTGCAAAGCGGGTAGCCGTCGACGTGTCGGCAGTCGCCGAGGTCCCGGACGGCATCGGGCTGGCCGAGGCGGCGGCACTGCCGACTGCGGGTCTGGCCGCGCTCCGTTCATTGCGGACCGCGGCCGTCGCGCCCGGAAAGCGCGTGCTGGTGACCGGCGCCTCGGGCGGCGTAGGACGCTACGCCGTTCAACTCGCCGCGCATGCCGGGGCCTACGTCATCGCCTCGGTTGGTTCTTCTGAGAGAGGCGATGGCCTCGCCGGCGCGGGAGCCAACGAAGTGATCGTAGGGCTGGACGCTGTCAAAGAGCCCGTCGATATCGTCGTCGAGTCGGTCGGCGGAGGTCATCTGGTCACGGCCTGGAAGCTCCTTGCTCCCGGCGGGAGCCTTCAGTCCGTCGGATGGGCCTCAGGAGAGCCGGCCGTGTTCCCGCCCTATTCCACTGTCGGCCCGCCCAAAACGCTCGTGTCCTATGTCAACGACTTCGCTGCCGCAGACGACCTCGCAGACCTGGTGCGGCTTGTGGCCGACGGTGCCCTGGTGCCCGCGATCGGCTGGCGCGGCTCATGGGAGCGCTTCACTGAGGCAGCCGACGAGCTGATCGGCCGACGCGTAAACGGGAAGGCGGTCTTCGACCTGTAGCAGGGCGCCACCCGGCTGATCGCTCAGTCACCGCTCGAGGTGATAGCCGATAAATGAGGCTGTTTCCTGTAAAAATTATGAAAAAATAGGCTCGTGGCTCGCCCCGCGGCATTGCCAGTCGCTCGCCTGATGACCTGCGACGCGCCGGATACATCAACCGGGGCCGTTGCGACCCGCACAGGTCCGGAGTGCCATCGATCTTCTTCGCCTTACCGTGCATTTCATTCTGCGAGTGCGGTTTGATTCTGGATCGGAGGCCCGTCAAGTGGGAGTGGCCTCGCCGGTGAGGCGGAGACTCATGAGGTCGATCGATGATTGTGAGGCGGAGCATGGCGGCGGAGCCGGCCAACAGGGTCTCGCAGTCGCCGCACCCAGCATAGGTGCAGCATGGCCAGCCCGGTGCATTCGACCGCCCAAGGGGACGATAGAGGGTGAGACCCGCCTGACTTCCGCAAAGCGATGCGCTACGGAAGTCTTTGATCTACCCGATCGACGAGGTGATCCCTCCAGAATGGCAGTTGCGGAACTGGCGAAGCACCGGACAGTATTCTCTGAGGTCGTCTCTCTTGTCGAGCCTCACCCCAGGGTTCCTGCCCCCTGAGCGTACGATCAAGGGGCCAGGTCCAAGGGTTTCCCGTAACGGCAGCGCACCAGAATCGTTGACCTCTTAGGGAGCAGGTGATCAGTGCCGGTCGGGACGAGTGGGTGCTGGTGTCCACCGGCCTGTCGGTGCAGCGGTTCTGCCCCCTGGTACGGGTCGAGGCGGTGAGCAGACCGACACCGCACGGTGGTGGAGCCTAGCGCCAGATCGCAATTGACAGCAGGGGTGAAGGTGCCCCAGCATCGGGCGGTCGACTATCTGGCGCGCACCCTGCGAATGCCCAGAGTATTCATGATACGAAAAACTTGCAGATGCCGCATAGTTCCTGCACGTTATTTTTATAAGGAGAGGCGGTCATAATTATGTCCACGCGTGCACTGGATGGCAAGGTTGCGCTCGTCACCGGCGGCAGCAGGGGGATCGGACGAGCCATCGCTGAGCGGCTTGGCCGCAACGGAGCTGTTGTGGCCGTTGCGTTCGCACGCAATCTGACAGAAGCGGACAGGGTCGTTGAGCGGATCCGTGAGCAGGGTGGCCGCGCTTTCGCCATCCAGGCCGAACTGGGTCGACGGGGCGACGCGGCCGCTCTCTGGGCGGCCTTCGACGCGCAAATCGAACAGCACTCATCCCAGCGAGGCGTCGATATCATCGTCAACAATGCCGGCATCGGCCGTGGTGGGGAGCTGGCCACGCTCACCGAGGAAGAATTTGACGAGGTTTTCGCTGTGAACACTCGAGCGCCGTTCTTCATTGTAAAGCACGGACTGAAACGAATTCGCAACGGAGGACGGATAATCAACATTTCCAGCTGTGCGGCACGCTTGGCCATGCCGGAGATCATCGCCTACGGGTCAACGAAAAGTGCCCTTGACGCCTTCACAAGGAATCTGGCAAAGGAGTTGGGCCCGCGAGGCATCACGGTGAATTCGGTAGCTCCCGGTATCGTCGGCACCGACATGAACGTGGGGTGGCTTCGTGGCAGCGCCGAAGCCGAATCATATGTCGCCTCGCTGACCGCACTGGGCCGACTTGGACAGGCAGAAGATGTTGCCGACATCGTGGCTTTTCTCGCGTCAGATGATGCTCGATGGATTACCGGCGGAGTGATCGATGCAAGCGGCGGCATCGGATTGTGAAATCCATTCGACACATTTCTTGTGAGACTTTTTCGCGTTTTGTGCGGACCGTGTCGTCGACTTTTGCGCTGTGTCCGAGGCCAGCTGAGTTATAGGAACCGTCCGAGCCGTTGATCCCGGTGTCCGGCCCGCGTCGCCAAAGCGCCGGAGCGGCGGCAGTGAATAATCGGATGGCGTTCACGGCGATCGTGTGCATGCTGACCATGAGTGCGCGCCGTGGCAATCTGCCCGCAGAGTTCGGTGTGCGTCTGCCGACTCCGCATCACCGGTTCGCGGCGTCGACATGAGCGGATGTCGCCATGGTAGCTGAGTAAGGCCCAGTTAGGGCTGCAGTGGGTTCTCACCGAGTGATTCCTTCGAACGCGGGCATTCGGGAAGCGCGGTGGTCGTCACCAAGTCCCGCCTCCGGCGGATAGCGAGGTGACGATCACGGCAAGCAGGTCACGGGCGTGACGCTGACCGAGTTCGGTGACGATTCCTGCAACTCCGCAAGACCACATCACGCTGGAAAAAGCTCGGTACCGCAGCCCGATTCCGCCCCCTGGGATGTGTTTCTGTCAGGACGGCCCCTAAGGCCAGCACCGTCATTATCTCGCCGATTCCCGAGAGGCCCGCCGTGATGGTGTCGCCCCGGTGCGATGGTGTTGGCCCTGGTGATAGAACAGCACAGCACGACATGGCCTGGCGTCCACTGATGCCCCCAGCACACCGATGGTGTTCGCCAGCTCACAGCGTTGAAGGTGTGCCGAGGAACGCCGCTCCCGTGCCGGTTTCGGCGTCCGTACCGGATCGCGGTCGAGACGAGACCGATTTTGTGACAGCGGACCTGGTCTTCGGACTCGATCGAGACCCGCACCTGCTTCTGCTGGATCCGGCAAGCGTCGGCGATCGCCGCGCCGAGCTATGTGATGCTCAAGGGAGAGATCGGTGTCCCTGGCCGGGAGGCGTCAATCAGCGCGGCGGCTGCTTCTCGGACTTCGCAAGGTCTCACTGCTCACACCGTCCACGGCTCGAAAGCTCCGCGGCGACGTCGATGATCATGTCTTCCTGGCCGCCGATGACCTCGCGTCGGCCCAGTTCCAGGAGGAGATCGCGTACAGGCACGCCATATTTGCCTGCAGCGCGCTTCGCCGGGTGGAAGAAAGTCGAGTACAGGCCAGCGTAGCCGAGCAGGAGCGCGGTCTCGTCGATGATCTGTGGTTCGTTCATCAACGGTGCGATGATGTTTTCGGCGACCTCGATCAGCGCGAAGACGTCGACTCGCGGCGGATGACCAGCTCGTTCCAGCGCCGCCGCAAGGACCTCGGTCTGGGCGTTGCCGGCGCTGGCTCCCAAGCCCCGGAGCGACCCGTCGATGTAAGTGGCGCCGTTCTCGACTGCGGCGAGCGCGTTGCCAATGCCCACGCCCAGGTTGTTGTGGGCGTGGAACCCGATGTCGGCGTGGACCGCGTCGCGCAGCGCGGCGACGCGGGCTCCGGCGGAACCGGGCACGAGCGCGCCGGCCGAGTCGACCACGTAGATCACTTGCGCGCCATAGGAGTCAAGTTTCGCGGCCTGCTTGGCGAGTGCCGCGGGTTCGAGCTTGTGGCTCATCATTAGGAAGCTCATGACGCGCATACCGTGCTCGCGGGCATGGCGGATCGGCTGCTCGGCGCAGTCGGCCTCAGTGCAGTGGGTGGCGACCCGAACCGTGGTAGCTCCCGCGTCACGGACGGCGTCCAGGGTCGCGAGCGTCGAGATCCCCGGCACGTACAACACGGCGATGTCCGCTCTGTCCACCGCGGCGACGGCGGCCTGGACGTACTCGATGTCCGTCGCGGCGGCGAGCCCATACTGGATCGAGGAGGCGCCGATGCCGATGCCGTGGGCGACCTCGATGACCCGGACACCCGCCTGGTCGAGGCCTCTGGCCACCGCGCCGACCTGTTCGGGCGTGAACTTGTGCGAGACACTGCTCATGCCGTCACGCAGGCTCGTGTCCACGATAGTGATCATTGGGCGGCTCCCAGGGTCTTCTCCGCGATCCGTTCGGCGACGGCGACCGCGGCGGCGGTAATGATGTCGAGATTGCCTGCGTACGCGGGCAGGAAATCGCCGGCGCCCTCCACCTGCACCATGACGGTGACCAGGTCGCCGTCGACCTCCACGAGCCGCAACCGGTAGCCCGGCACGTAGCGTCGGACTGCGGCGGCCATGTCCCGAACGGCGTGCTCGATTCGGGCGGCGTCACTCCGGCGAACCCTGGCGTACACCGTGTCGCGCATGGCCATGGGAGGCTCAGCCGGATTGATGAGTGAGAACGCCTTCGCCTCGTCCACTCCGGCGACCACGGTCAGGGCTTGCCCTGTCTTCTCGCTGAACTCGCTGAGATTCCATCGGGTGCCCGGACCGGCACTGGCGCTCGCGATTGTTGCAACGATCTCGCCGTACGAGACGTCGGCGACCTGGTCGATCGCATGGAGAAGGGGGATGGTGGCCTGCCCGGCACAGCTGACCATGTTGAGGTTCGGCGCCTCCAGGTGGTCGTCGAGGTTGACGGCGGGCACGACCCAGGGGCCGACCGACGCGGGTGTCAGGTCGATCGCGATGATCCCCGCCGCCGCGTAACGCGGCGCGGCCGCAGCGTGCACCTTCGCCGAAGTAGCCTCGAAGACCAGCGGGGGTCGGTCCGATCGCCTGAGCAGCCAGTCGACGCCCTCCGCGGACACCTCGACGCCGAGATCCTTGGCTCGCCGCAGGCCCTCGCTGCCAGGGTCAATGCCGATCATGAAACGAGGATCGACGAGCTCGGATCGGCGTAGCTTGTAGAGCAGATCCGTTCCGATGTTGCCTGAACCGACGATCGCCGCCGGGACTTTCGCGGGCATGCTCGCGCCCTCCCTATGACCGAATGAGATCGCTTCCCCGGCAGCCCTGCGGCCGGGGGTTCCAGAGGATTCGGGGGCTCAGCCGCCTGACGGCCGACGAAGCTCGACCAGAAGTTCCAGCTCGACGGGTGAGTTCAGCGGAAGCGTCGTCACCCCGATCGCCGAGCGGGCATGTCGTCCGGCATCACCGAAGAGCCCGCAGAGCAGGTCCGACGCCCCATTGGCGACCTCCGGATGCCGGGTGAAATCGGCCGTCGACGCGACGAACACCAGGGCCTTGACCACGCGGGCCACCCTTGCCAGGTCGCCGACCTCCGCTTTCAGAGCGGCCAGAGCGTTCAGCGCGCACTGGCGCGCGCACTCGTACCCGAGTTCAACGCTGATCGTGTCACCGAGCCGGCCTGCCGCGATCAGCTGACCCTCCTGCAACGGCACCTGGCCCGAGATGTAGACGTGGTCACCGCTGCGTACAGCGGACACGTACGTCGCGACCGGTGAAACGACCTCCGGGAGCTTCAGCCCTAGTTCCACAAGGCGCTGTTCGGGATGCGACATCGTGGGCTCCATTCAGTGGCGTCTCGGGCTCATCGCGGACCTCCCCGCCAGGCAGGCATCGCCCGCTCGCCAACAGAAACGTCATAGGCCGCGCGAGCGAGCAGACGGGTCGAATCCAGCGTCGGCAGAGGAGAGACCTCAGGCGTGATCAACAGCGGGATCTCGGTGCAGACGAGGGCGACCGCATCGCAGCCCCGGTCGGCAAGCCGTTCGATGACGCGCAGGTACTCCCGGCGCGACGCATCACTGATCACGCCATTCACCAGCTCCTTGAAGATGACCTCGTTGACAAGGTGACGGTCGTCGGCGTCCGGCAGCTCCGCTGCGATCCCGCGCGCGGCGAACGCGCTCGGATACAGCGGACCGTCCATCGTGTAACCGGTGCCCAGCACGCCGACGCGAGTGCGCCCTTCCGCCGCGGCATGTTCCGCGACGACCTCGGCGATGTGCAGGCCCGGCAGCGGAAGGTCCGGTCCCGGCACCGCCAAAGCCATGTGAGCGGTGTTGTCCGGGCATACGAAGAAGTCGGCGCCGACCCGGGCGAGCCGCTGCGCACTGGTGGCCAGAGTGGCCCGTACGGTCGCGTGATCCCCCGCGTCCCAGGCAGGCATGCTGTACCCGAAGGCGATGTAGTCCATGGTCACATCGGCGTGCTCGTGGCGGCCGGTCCGGCGGAACCCCTCCTCACAGAAGGTGAGGAAGCAAAGGGCGGCTCCTCCCGTGCTGTGAGCGAGAACTCCAAGGTGCTTCACGACGACTCCGACATCTCAGGGAAGCGGGACGCTTCATTCTTTACCGGGAACCTCTGCCTGCCTACTCTGAGGCATCCATCGATATAGCGGTCATGCTGAGGAGGTATGGATGGAACTACGGGTGCTGGGTTATGTGGTCGCGATCGCCGAAGAAGGGTCCATCAGCGGAGCTGCTCGCCGACTGCGGCTGACCCAGCCGACCCTGAGCCGGCAGTTACATGAGCTGGAACGTCGCGTGGAAGCTGAACTGTTCGTCCGCTCCGGCCGCGGGCTCGTTCCCACCGCCGCCGGCGAGGCGCTGCTCCGGCGAGCCGTGCGCATGCTGGCCGACGCAGACGCCGCGATGAAAGACGTGCGGCTGGCCGCCGAGGGCAAAACCGGTCATTTGACGGTGGGGTTCGCCGGGTCCGGCATTAACGGAGCATTGGGAGACGCCCTCGGCCGGCTGCGGGCGGGACTCCCGGACGTTGATTTTTCCCTGGTGGAGTTGTTCGACGACGCCGAGATGTCGAACGGCATCCTGGACGGGGACCTCGACGTGGCCGTGCAGCGGCTGCCGGCGCGCGATGCCCGCCTCGCCACACGAGTCTGGGCACGCGAGCCCCTGGCCCTCTTCCTGCCGGCCGGGCACCCCCTCGCCAGGACCCGTGAACCCGCGCCGGTGTCCGTACTCGGAGAGGTTCCCTTGGTGCTGTGGCCACGAGAATCCGCGCCCCATGCGCACGACGAGATCACCTCGTTGTGTCACCACGCCGGGATCGTGCCCCGCATCGGCGCACGAGGTCGGACTGTTCAGACGATTCTCGCGCTCGTCGCCGCGGGCTTCGGTGCTGCCGTGATGGCCGATTCCTACCGGGTGCTACACCGCGAGGGCGTGGCATATCGGCGACTCGCGGGTACCGCCACCACCTTGCACCTCGTCTGGCGAGCCGACGCCAAGAGCCCTCTCCTCAGACGTTTCATGACCGCCCTGAACGCCGTGACGCCTCGGCATCCCGAAGCAGGAGCCGAGACTCCCGCCGGGCCCGCCGGGCGCTCGTGATCACCCGGTTCCCAGGAACACTGTTTCGAAGCCACAACAGTGAACCCCGTGGTGTCCAGTGGTCTGATCTTGCCGGGGTCGAGGGTCAGGCCGGTGGGCGGGAGGCAGCCGTCGATCAAGTAGGGCCGGTACTGGTTCTTCGGTGTCCCGTGAGGTAGCAGACCACGCCGGAGATGTTGGCGCGCCCGCAGCCCCCGGCCGCGCACCCGCACCACCGGCCGCGGCTCCGCGTGGTGCCCGGGTGCGTCCCTTCGGCGGCCACACCTCGGCCTTCCATACCTCGAAGGCCTCGTCGTCGAAGCCGTGGACTAACGGGCCACGTTTCAACTCCCGTTCCTGCCACGACCATTGCTGCGCGCTGAGCCGCTCGACCGACACCGGATCCTTCGAACGCAAAGCATCCCCACCGCCCTGCTGCCACGCGTGCTTCCAGCGCCGCACCGAGCGCGCCGTCATCCGTAACTCTCTCGCGATGACCTGGTCTTCTCTCCAAGCGCGAACCGCTACGCCGTCTCTAGCCGCAGCCGCTCCCGCCTCTGCTGCTCGCCGGGCGTCACTCCGCCCCCTTGCGCGTACCGCATGGTCCCCTCGTACCGCAGGGATCAAGAAACGTCACCAGCAGACGGACAGGCGAGTTCAACCTGAGTAACTCTCCGGGCCGATCCGCTGCTCCTCCTGCGCGCTGATCACCGCGGGCGCCACGCGATCCGGCGAGCCGGCCGTTACCGGGACGGTCCGCTGCACGGAGAGCAGCGCTACGCACGCGATCAGCGCAGACAGGGCCGGAACGGCCACTGGTCCCCCCGTCGACAGGGCGAGCCCGCCAACGGCGCCGCCGATGGCGACGCCCAAGAACTGCACGGAGAAGTGCAGCCCCAGAGCCAGGGACCGCTGCGAGGGCGCCAGGGCGGCGATCCGTGCCTGCTGGGAGACCCCGCCGCAGCACCAGGCGGCCCCCAGACAGAACAGCACCGGAAACGCGGCGATCTCCGCGGCGATGTGGGGATGCCAGGCGGTGCCGACGGCGATGGTTCCGAGCAGCAGCGCCATCAGCAGGAGAGCCACGCGCAGCACCTGCGCCAGGGGCACCTCGACCAGGATCCTGCCGATCGTGCGCCCGGCCAGGAAAGCGCCTGCGCCGAAGACGATCATCAGGGCCGCGACACCCCGGCTTCCCATCCCGGTCGCCCGCTCGGCGATCGGCGCGAGATACGTGTAGGTGCAGTACGCGGCGAGGAAGACCCCGAAGGTGGTCAGCAGACTCCACCGGACGGCCGGGCTGCGCAGCAGTTCGGCCCGTCCGGTGCCGACGGGAGCCGCCGGCACCGCCGGCAGCAAGACCGCCAGCATCAGCGCGGTCGTCAGCGCCAGGACCGTGACGAACAGGAACGTACCCCGCCAGCCGAGCAGTCCGCCGATCAAGGTGCCGATCGGCGCACCCAGGGTGAGCGCCAGCGCGTTGCCGCTGGCGGTGACCGCGATCGCCTTGGGCATGTCCTGCGGACGGCACAGCGCGGCCGCCGCCGCGGCGGCCGGCCCGGCCAGCAGGGCCGCGCTCAACGCGGCCAGCACGCGCGCCGCGGCGAGCACGGCATAGTCGGGTGCGCACGCGGCGAGGGCGTTGCTGAGCGCGAAAGCCAGCATGGCTCCGATCAGCACCGACTTCGGCGGCACCCTCCGGAACGCGCCGATCAGCGGCGGCCCGGCCAGGGCGTAGACCAGTGCGAAGACCGTGACCAGCTGTCCGCCCACTGATACGGACACGTTCATGGAGTGCGCGACCGCCGGCAGTACGCCGGCGATGACATAGCCCTCGGTACCGACGGTAAAGGTGGCCAGGGCCAGCACGTAGATCCGGGGGTTCATGCCAGTCCCCGCGCGGTGGGAACCGGTGCGGCCAGCTTCCGGCGGGCGAGGTCGTCGGCGGCCTGCGCTGTCGTGATCTTCGTGCGCGCGGCCGTCTCGAACAGGCCGGTCAGGGTATCGGCGATCGACTCGATGCGCTTGACCGCTTCCTCCGGTTCGTCGCCGAGGACTTCGCGCGAGACCGCGTTGACGACACCGCCGGCGTTGGCGATGTAGTCGGGGGCCCAGAGGATCTCGCGCTCCCGCAACAACTCCGCCACGCCGGGATCGGCCAGTTGATTGTTCGCCGCGCCCGCGACCGCAGCGCATCGCAGCCGCGCCACCAGATCCCGGGTCAGCAGGCCGCCGAGCGCGGCGGGGACCAGCACGTCCACCTCGGCGGTGGCCGCTGCGTCGGGTCCGGCGAACACCGCGCCCAGCTCTGCGCCGAGCGAGCGCTTCGCCGGGTCGACATCGCTCAGGACCAGGTCGGCTCCCGCCGCCGCCAACCGCCGGGCGATCTGCTCCCCGACGTGCCCCAAGCCGATCACCGCGAATCTCCTGCCCGCCAAGGCCGGCGAGCCGAACAGCGCCAGGCAGGTCGAGCGCAGTGCGGCGACGACGCCCAGGGCCGTGAACGGCGAGGGGTCACCGCTTCCGCCGACTGCCTCCGGCCGGCAGAACACGTACCCGGTCCGTTCGCCGATGACCGCCATGTCGGCCGGTCCGGTACCAGCGTCTGGACCGGTCACGTAGGCGCCGCCGAGCTCAGCCACGATGTCGCCGACATCGTGCAGGGCCGCGCGGCGTTCGTCCGCGGTGACGCTCCGCCCGGCGGGAAGGACCACGACCGTCTTGCCGCCGCCGTTCGGCAGCCCGGCGGTAGCGCACTTACGGGTCATGCCCTCTGATAGGCGCAGCGCGTCGCGCAGGCCGTCCTCCCAACTGTCGTACGCCCACATCCGGCAGCCGCCGACCGCACGGCCGAGAGCAGTGGAGTGCACTGCGACGACGATCGGCAGCCGGCTCCGCCGCCCGCGTCGCACCACGACCGATTCATGACTGAACTCCATCGGATTCTCCACGCGTCCTCCATTGCACCCAAATGCTTTCGACCCATCGCCGGGACCTGGCCCCCGCGGCGTCCGCTGTCCAGCCTGCCGACGACCGGTTCGCGGGGCCAGAACCGAATCTGAGAACTCCCCGGCGCCGTCTTTGTGGAATCCACAAAAAGGCAGCATGCGCGTTCTTGATCGCCTCTCGTCGACACATGGTCGCAGTGGAGCTGCCATACAATCGCGAGAGAGATCACTACGAAATCCACATCGGGAGGGGCGATGGCGGAGTCCGTGACCGAGGGGGGTGGGCAGGCCGGCACCGCCGCGGAGTGGCAGCCCGTCGTCGATCTCTGCGAATCACTCGCCGCAGAACTGCCCACGGTGATCCCGAGGATCGTTGATCGCATACGGATTGAGATCCCGAGCTATCAGATCGTGGACCGCGAGCAGCAGGAACGCGACGTCACCCGCCACTACCAGGGACTGCTGACCGGCGTGGCCGCACGCCGCTCGCCCACCCGCGAAGAGGTCGAGGCCGCGCATGCGCTCGGAGCCGAACGCGCCGCCACCGGCCTGCCGCTGCACGCCCTCATCGGGGCTTACCACGTCGGCTATCGCGAGATGTGGAACGTGCTGCTTGCCCGTGCTCAGTCGCATGACACCCGGGCCGAAGCGCAACTCGTCTCGATCGTCGGGATGGTCTGGACGTGGGTGCAAGATTCCAGCAGCGCGGCTGCCGAGGCGTACGGCGTCGCCGTCCGCGCCGCCGATGCGACGCTCCTGAGGCTGACCCACCAGTTCCTCGACGGCCTCGCCACCGCCGAACCCGCAGGTGTCGACCTCGAGCAACTGGCTGCCGCCCTCACCTTCGACCCGGCCGGCGAGTTCCAGGCACTGTGCTCACCGGCCGAGGACTGGCCCGACGAGCGCATGATGGATCTGCGGCACCACCGATGGCCGGGCACGCTGCGCTGCGCGACCCGCGGCAACCTCATGATCGCCCTGGTCCAGGGCATCTCGCCGCAGGCCGTGGTCGAAGCGGGCCAGCGGCAGAACCCTGATGCGAGCTTCGGCATCGGCCTGCCGCGGACCGGGCTCCCCGGCGCCGCGATGAGCATGGCGGACGCGAGAGCGGCGCTGTCCCTGGCGGATCAGGGACAGGTGAAATCCTTCGCCGACCACTGGCTGCTCGCCACCTTGGCGCCCACCGCGCAACGCTTCGCGGTGCTGCTCGAGCCGCGCCGAGAGGCCGCGCAACAACACCCTGACCTGGCAGAGACGGCGCTCAAGTTCGCCGAGAACGGCTTCTCACTCACCGCGACCGCCCGCGTCCTGCACGTGCATCCGAACACCGTGAAGTACCGCCTGAAGCGCTGGCAGCAAATCACCGATTGGGACGTACGCACCTGGCAAGGACTGTCGTCCACCATCATCGCGCTCGGCCTGCCGACACTCTGAGTGAACCGTTCTCATCCTGTCCTGCAAGGATGATGGTGCAGGTCAGCGGGGTGGTGTGACGAGGCGAGGCTCCTGGTCGTTGCGGTGGTGTTCCAGCTTCGTCCGAGGAGCCTTGCTTGGTCCCGTATCGTGCCACGCTCGACGTCCCGCATGAGCTGGTCGAGCACGTCACACGTCAAGGGGCGCCCACACCTGCTTCGAGGACGAGGTAGGCCAGGGGCTGAGGCCGCCGAAGGGACGCACCCGGGCACCACGCGGAGCGGGCCGGTGGTGCGGGTGCGCAGCCGGGGCAGCGGGCGCGCCAACATCTCCGGCGTGGTCTGCTATCGCACGGGACACCGCTCCCGCTTCTTCTACCAGACACCGGGCACCCCGGTGGCCTGGTGCCGGGACAACCTGAACGTGCACCTGATCAAGGAGTTGGCGAACTTCGCCGAGGAACACCAGGAGCGGCTGCGCATCTTCCAGATGCCCTCTAACGCACCGCAGTTGAACCCCGCCGAAAGTATCCGGTCTCCGCTCAAGCGACACCTGGCCGACTTCGCCGTCGCCGACCACACGCACCCCCCCACACGCGCGATCAAGCGCAAGCTGAACAAGATCCAATACCGGCCCTACTCGATCGACGGCTGCCTCCCGCCCACCGGCCTGACCCTCGACCCCGGCAAATCAGATCACCGGCACCACGAGCTCAACCTGAGTAGCGCGAGGACCACCATCAGCGAATGACGCCGTCCCCGCCCATCCCGCGGATCGGTGATCTGCGCCCATACCTGCCGAAGATCGAGTTCCGGCCCCTGGGGCACCGGACCGTCCTGCTCAGCCAGGACCGTGGCGATGGCCGAAACGACCACGGGGATGACACACTGCAACGAGGCTTCCGCGAACGAGATGATCTCCGATAATCACCCGTCCTATGGGGCCTTGTGCACGCCAGGGCCACGACACCCCCTCCGCCATCACTCTGTGACACGATCCCCGCGTCTCGACATCCGAAAAGCGGTCAGCTCAGAAAAGCGTCGGCAGGAGCGCGGGCAGCAGATGGCGAGCCAGGCGTAATAAGCCGTACCGAACCGCTGCATCCGCTGGTCGATCACCTGGGCCGTGGCCGTCACCGGGAGGTCGCAGTCGATCGCCGGAAGCGCCCGGAATCATCGTGCTGGTAGAGCAGCTGCATCTCGGAGAGAGGTTTTGCCCCGGTGAAGACGGTCCATATATCGCAGTACCCTGCCGAATCATTCTTCACATCGAGAATGATGTGGGCCCCGGGTCCCTCGTCCGGGAAACCCTCTAGTTTCCAAGTGCCTGCGCCAGACCCCTGCTTGTGCTGGAGAGGGTCGTCCTCCTCGGTGCATCGGGGATCGAGAGGGATGCTCGTCGCGATGAACCGGCCGTCATCACGGAACTCCATACGACCACCAACCGAGTTCTCCCACAACCCGATGGCATCAGACCTCTTCGCATGTGGATGCGTGACGCATCCGCTGGTCAGCAGCGCGACCAATGAGCTGATCAAAACAGCTTTCGTCCAAAGTCGCGAGCGCAACCGGCTCACCATCGCACTCCACCTTCACGAAGGGGGCTGGTCCAGGTCAGTCACGGCGAAGCGGCCCTTGTCCCCGTCTCGTCGACTTTGCGTAAGGACAGGCCCACAACACCCTCAGCCGCCAGTGCTGGCTGGTCGACGTCGCGCGCTTGGTCGGCGACACCAGCGACCTTCCTCCTGTCGAGTCGACACAGCCAGACGACCGATTATTTGCCGTACCTAAATGGCATGGTGCCGATGCAGGCCGCCGTGGTGACCGTCATGCGCAGCCACACCGCCGGCACGCTACCCCTGCTCGGCTTCACCAACATCACCGAAGGAACCCGCTGGGCACGAGACGACTCCGCGCGCCAGATCACCGTCCTCGGTCTCACGGAATGAGAATGCGGTCGTTTTTCCCTCGGATAGATTCCCCAGAGGCCCACCCTGAACAGTACGGCGAGTTGCGCCCCGCAGTGCAACCGATCGCGAGGCGCCACGTAGCACCGCCTTGAATCCATCGCCATCCTCGACATTGTCGCAGACACTGAAGAAGTCCTCCTTTGAGTAGCATCCGCTGGGATCTCTGTTCCTGCGCAGAGTTCATGCAAGCTTTAGGGTGTTCAAATCCCAATAGGTCAGGGCGTATTCGATGTAGCAGCTCGCTTTGATTTTCGCTGCGGCATCCGGTGTTGCACTTGCCGGTAAGGCGCCGGCCGCGATCGCAGCACCCGTAAGCAGCGCAGTCGCTGTGGCGGTGATGGTCAGGTGCTTGGCACACATTAGGCTTACTTTCAGACCCTCCCATTTCAGCCCTCTCGAGCCGCGCAGTAGCCAGTTTGACGCGTACCTTCCCACCTGTCGTTGTCATTCAGTTCACCAGCCTTGACGATCAGTGCACAACGATCATGGAGCGTTCGGCGGGGCGGGCGCCAGGCTCGTGTATACCGCGACCCGCCGCCGGCTGGTGGGCTGGCGGCGGGTCGGATGGCGTGGGGATCGGATGGCGTGGGGGTCAGTTGGTGATGGTGGCGGGTTGTGCCGGCTTGTCGGACGGTGCGTGTCGGGGTGCGGTAGGGGCTTGCTGTCGGCTTCGGTGGGTTGTGGTGGTCAGGACTGCGAGTCCGGTGAGGGTGATGGCGGCGCCGACCCATAGGGGTGAGACGAATCCGTAGCCGGCGGCCAGCGCCAGTCCGCTCAGCCATGCGCCGAGCGCGTTGCCGATGTTGAAGGCTGCGATGTTGGCGCCGGACGCCATGATGGGGGCGTCTTGGGCGTAGTGCATGGTCCGCAGTTGCAGGCCGGGGGCGGTGGCGAGTCCGACGATGCCGAGCAGTAGCAGGGAAACCAGCGTCATCGGCTTGCTGTGTGCCGTCAGTGCGAAGAGTGCCAGCACTGCTGTGATCAAGGCGAGGAGGGTTGCGAGGGAGGTGTTCAGGGCGCGGTCTGCCAGTTTGCCGCCGAGGTGGTTGCCGGCGAAGGTGCCGGCGCCGTACAGCACCAGCAGCCACGGCACGGTGGCGGTGGTGAATCCGGTAACGTCGGTGAGGGTGAAGGCGATGTAGGTGAACGCGCCGATCACGCCGGCGAAGGCCAGCACGCTGATCGCCAGGGAGGTCCAGACCTGGGGGCGGCGGAACGCGCCGAGTTCGCCGCGCAGGTCCACCCGGGTGGGCGCGGGGGTGGCCGGGACCAGTAGCCGGATGCCGGCGAGGGTGAGCACGCCGATGATGGTGAGCGCCCAGAACGTCGAGCGCCAGCCGAGTTGCTCGCCGAGGAGGGTTCCGGCCGGAACTCCGGCCACGTTGGCCACGGTCAGGCCGCCGAACATCAGCGCGATGGCGCTGGCGCGCCGGTTGGGGGCGACCATGTCGGCGGCGACCACCGAGCCGACGCCGAAGAACGCCCCGTGGCACAGCGCCGCGATGATCCGGCCCGTCATCAGCACCGGATAGGCCGGGGCGAGGGCGGAGATCAGGTTGCCCGCGATGAACAACCCCATGAGCGCCAGCAGCACCTTCTTGCGGTCGAACCGGGCGAGCGCCGCGGTCAGCGCGATCGCGCCGACCGCCACGCTCAATGCGTACCCCGAGACCAGGTATCCGGCCACCGACTCGCTGACGCCGAAGTCCGTGGCCACCTGAGGCAGGAGACCCACGATCCCGAACTCGGTGAGCCCGATGCCGAAGCCCCCCAGAGCCAGGGCGAGAAGCCCGACAGGCATGTCAAACCCCCATCATCGATGCGTCCGCGTCACTCGCGAACACATCGAAGTATCGCAAAAAAGCGATATGAGATCAAGCGGGGTACACCCCCAACGAACGGGGCCGTCCCCTCGAGTTGCGCAGGGCCCGTTGCTTGGATCAGGCGGGTAGCCAGATGTGCAGAACGGCGATGGTGCTGGTGAACGGGTGGCGGCGTTTGTCGAAGCGGGTCGCGGCGGCTCGGAACCACGTGAGGCGGTTGATGGCGCGTTCGACGGTGTTGCGTTGCTTGTAGCGTTCGGGGGGCGAAGCCGGGCGGTCGTCCACCACGGCGTCCGCGGTCGCGGCGGTGCTATCGCTGGTCGGCCGGCAGCACGATGCTGTGCCCGATCCCGCATCGGCGCAGACACGCCCGGTGGTTGGCGCGCGAGGGAAGAACAGCACCCTGCACCCGCCGTTGGCGGTCAGATGGATCTTAGTGGACAGCCCGCCGCGCGAGCGTCCTAGTGCTTCACCTGCCGGGCCAACCTCCTCCAGCAGGAAAGCCAGCTCGCGCCACGACGGCTTGTCGTGGTTCGTTCTAACGTCGTCCCCTTTTCCGGTGGGGCGGGCGGCGGGCGGTACGGGGCGTCAGCCGTGCGCTGGCGCGCCCGCTCGATCGTGGAACCGACCGACACCCGCCAGTCGATGTCACGGTGGCGTCGGCTTGGGTGTGCACCATCTCCAGCACCCGCTCCCAGGTCCCGTCCGCCGACCAGCGCCGAAACCGCTTTCGAGCGCCGCAGGCCCGCCGGCTGCTCCGCGGGCGGGAGGAAGTGGGTGACGACGTCCTAGCTGCGCCGTCCGTGCGACATGGCGAGGATGTCCCCCGGGTCAACGCCGAAGCGCTCGCCCCGTGCGCGTCAGACGCGCTCGACGGCTGCGGTCGAGTCGACGAGGGTCCCATCGACGTCGAACAGGACGGCGTCCACCTGAAAAAGGCGGTCGGACCGGTCAGGCAAGAGCAGACGCCTCGTCCCGCAGCAGCGAGGCCACCGCCCCACGCGCGTCGTCCGACGCCTCGGCGATCGCCTCGGCGAGCGCAGCGAGGTAGCTCCTGCGTGCCTCCTCGACCTTGGCGCGGCCGGCGTCGGTGATGCTGGTGTACACGCCGCGCAGGTCGTCGGCGCAGTGGTAGCGCTCGGTCAGGCCCTGCTTCTGGAGCCGTCCGACGAGCCGGCTCAGCGAACTCTGGGAGATCGGGATCTCCTTCGCCAGCACCTGCTGGCGAAGGTGCCCGCCGTCGTCGGAGTAGTGCAGGGCGACCAGCGCCGAGTACTCCGAGCACGAGAGCCCGTGCGGCTCCAGGGCGAGCTCGAGCCGCTCGCGCACGCGCGCCTCGAAGAGGCGGAACCTGCGCCAGTCGCGCTCGAGCTGGGTGGGCTCGCTCACGGTCGGCGCGGGCTTGGCGGGCGTGGTCGGGCTCATCTGCGGCCTCCCGGTCATTGCGAGCGCTCGACTCAGTCTACCTGGCTCTGCAACTACCGCAGAAGCAAAAGTTGTACATGCATGGACTTGCCCGAGATGATTGCATGAGCAATGATTGCACAGGCGCATACTTTGCCGCCCGGACGGTGCCCGCCTCGCTCCGAGGCGCTCCGCCGGGTGTTCTCGACAGATAGGAAACGAATCCGCCATGCCCCTCGCCGTCATCGCGCTGATGGCCGCCGCCTTCGGCATCGGCACCGCCGAGTTCATCATCCTGGGCCTGCTGCCCGAGGTCTCCGCAGGCATGGACGTGAGCATTACCACCGCGGGCATGCTCGTCACCGGCTACGCGCTCGGCGTCGTTTTCGGCGGGCCGGTGTTCACCGCCGCCGCGCTGCGCATCTCGCGCAAGAACATGCTGCTCACACTGCTCGTCATGTTCATCGTCGGCAACGTGCTCTCGGCCGTGGCCCCGGCCTACTGGGTGCTCATGCTCGGCCGCATCCTCGCCGCCGTCTGCCACGGCGCGTTCCTCGGCATCGCCTCGGTCGTCGCCGCCGACATGGTCCCGCAGGACAAGCGCTCCCGCGCCATCTCGCTGGTGTTCACCGGCCTCACCCTCGCCAACATCTTCGGCACGCCCCTGGGCACCTGGATGGGCCAGTCGCTCGGCTGGCGCGCCCCGTTCTGGGTCATCGGCCTCATCGGCGTCATCAGCTTCGTCGGCGTCGCCGCCCTCGTGCCCAGCACCCCCAACGAGGCGCAAGGCCGCACCCTGAACACTGAGATCTCCGCGTTCCGCAGCGGCCAGTTCTGGCTGGCCTTCGCCATCGCAGGCCTGAGCATGGGCTCGCTGTTCGCCGCCTTCAGCTACATCACCCCGCTGCTGACCGACGTCGCCGGGTTCGACTCCGGATGGATGACCGGGCTGCTGATGATCTTCGGTGTCGGCCTGGTCATCGGCAACCTGCTCGGCGGGCGTTTCGCCGACAAATACCAGGTCGGGACCCTGCTCGTCGCCCAGGCCCTCATGGTCGTGGTCCTGCTGGTCTTCGCCCTCACCGCCCAGTTGCCGGTGATCGCCGTGATCCTCCTGCCGCTCATGGGCGGGGCCGGCTTCGGCACCGTGCCGAGCTTCATGTCCCGCGTCATCGACAGCGCCGGGGAGGCTCCCACGCTCGCGGCGGCGATGGCCTCCTCCGCGGCCAACGGCGGCATCGCGGTCGGCTCCTTCCTCTCCGGCCTCACCGTCGAAGCGGGCTGGGGCTACACCTCGGCCCTCATCGTCGGAGCCGGGATGGCCGCACTGGCCATCGTCGTCACCGTCGTCTCCGCCAAGACCGAGCACCGACCGCTCGTCGCCGCCTGACCGGAAGGAGGAGGGAACCGCCATGACCGGTCCCGCGCAGACACCGCGCCTCGGCGCGGACATCGGCACCGAGACCGTCGTCGACGCCTCGGCCCAGGCTGCTCGCAAGCCCGAGCTCCTGAGCGGAGCGGGATGACCCTGGGGATCGAGCTGCCGCTGGACAACGACTTCGCGCATCGCCGTGAGACGCCCGGCGTGCCCGACCTGGCCGAGCACCGCAGCCGAGCAGCCCTCGCCGCTGCGCTCGGGTTCCGGACGATCTGGCTGCGCGACGTACCACTGTGGCCGCCCCGCACGTTCGGCGACGCCGGGCTGGTCTTCGACCCGATCGCCTACCTCGGCTACCTCGCCGCGGCGACCGAGAACGCCCTGCTCGGCACCGCCGCCATCGCCTTGCCGTTGCGCAACCCGATCCTGCTGGCCAAGGAGGCGGCGACCATCGACGCTCTCTCCGGCGGACGGCTCCTGCTCGGAGTCGCCTCCGGAGACCGACCGATCGAGTACCCGCTCTTCGGCGTCGACTTCGACACGCGCGCAGAGGCGTACCGGCGGGCCGTGCAGGCGATGCGCGGCATCTGGGAACACGCGGCCATGGCTCCCGACTCGCAGGACAAGGTGCTCCCCGCGCCCGTCGATGGAACTATCCCCTTGATCGCCGTCGGCCGCGGTGGGCAGAGCACCGAGTGGGCCGCCGAGCACATGGACGCCTACATGACTTATCCCCGACCCTGCGACGCCATGCGCGGCGTGGTCTTCGAATGGGACTGCGCCACGCCCGGAACAAGGAAGCCCGTCATCACCACGACCTTGGTCGACCTCGCCGAGAACCCGGACGCACCCGCCGAGCCCATCCGGTTCGGCCTGCGCGGCGGGCGGAACCGGCTCAGCGACCACCTTCGCGGACTTCGGGACACCGGCGTCGCACACGTGGCGCTCAACCTCCGTCCCAGCCGCCGACCGATTGACGACGTGCCCCACGAGATCGCCGAGCACGTCCTGCCCGAGTTCGACGAGCGATCACGAGGGTGAGCCATTTGCGGGACAAGGCGTGTTTCGTGCTGGTGGTGCAGGAAGACGTTCAACGTCGTGCCCTCGTCGGCCTCCAGAGGCGGCTCGGTCCGCTCGTCCTTGTCGACCCGCACCTCACGCCCAAGGGATCTGAACGATGATCGAGACTCTGCGTGGGGCGTCCGGGGGCAGTGCCTCGACCGGCAGTTCGCCGCGCTGAAGCAGGCCGGGTGCGCGCGGGTTCACGGCGACAAGAGGTCCGGCAAGAACGTCGAGCGGGCCGAGTTGTGGAAGGCGGTGGAGTACGCCCGGCCCGGCGGCACCCTAGTGGTGCCGTCGCTGGACTGTCTGAGCCGCTCCCTGAAGGACCTCGACACGATCGTGGCGATCCTACGCACGCACGGGATCTGCATGACGTGCTCGGCTTCAGCCTGTCGGCGGTCGCATTGCGAAGTGAGCTGGTCCTTCGGCTGAAGGACCGTGCCTCGAGCAGGGCTCGGACGGAGCAAGCCGCCCTCCTTGAGCTTGTCGACCGAGCACCGGGAGAACTCGGCTCCATCGCCAGCGGTCGGATCAGGCTGCGGCTACGCCGCGGACTCGACTCGGTGGTCCAGGCACTGTCGGTGGCCAATTCCACCACTGACGCCCACGTCGAGACGGGTCAGCCTCCGGCGGAGGTCGACTCCGCGCTTGCCGTGATGCTCCGCGAGAGCGTCACCAACGTGTTGCGGCACAGCCGCGCGCGTAGATGCGAGATCAGCATCGTCCAGACCGGAGAGGTAGTCCGACTGGACATCGCCAACGATGGCGTCAGGGGCGCTGGGGCCGAGCCGGGAACCGCTCTGGCGAACGTGGCCGAGCGCACGGGCGGTTCCGTGCGGGCCGGACGGCGTCCCGGCGGGAGGTTCGAGCCGACGGTCGAGTTCCCGTCAGCCCCAAGGCTTCGGTGGGGATGCGGATCGCGTCGACCCCGTTACGGGCGCCTAGCTTGGCGGCCGCTGAGCCGGGGTGTTCCGCACTGGCCCAGTGGTGAGGAAGAGTCGCTCGGCGATCTCCATCGGGTGCGCGCTGGTCGCTGACATTCGCAGCATCTCGGTCTCGCGCTGGGCGAGCGGGCTCGGCACGGCGCGCAACGCCGCCACGCCGAGTCCACCTGGCCGCCGGCCGCGACGACGCGGACAGCGGTGACGGAGTTCGGCCGGTCGAACCTCCTCCGGCAGGAAGTCCGCGACGTCCGCCTCCGGCTCTCCTCGCAACTGGCCGGCTGGCTCAATGCCGCGGGGATCAGCACCCGGCAATCAGGGAGAACCGCTCGCGCGGCGCGGCGGCGGCCGTAGCGCCGTCGAGCCAGGGCGGGTCGATGTCGATGACGGCCATGTCAGGCCGGTGCCGCTCTGTCGGGACGATCTGCGTCCCGTCGGCGGCTGAGAGGTCATCACAAAATTCGCATGTAGCGCGACATGTAATGACGCTCGGGTGTGGTGTAAATGGGTGCATAAGGGCGAGCATCCCCCGGTGGATCGTGCCTGACAGCCTGTGGGAGCGGAACGAGCCGCTGCTGTCGAAGGTGGAGCGCCGTAAGCGCCACGCCGGACGGAAGCGGTTGGACGACCGCAGGGTGTTGTGCGGGATCTTGTTCGTCCTGCATACGAGGATCCGGTGGGAGTTCCTTCCCCAGGAGTTGGAGTGCGGGGGCATGACGTGCTGGCGGCGGCTGGCCGAAGCCCGGGCATTGAAAGGTTGCCCATAACCGGGCCGAGCCCGGTCGACCGTGGCCGACCGGCCTCGGCGAAGACCCGGGCGGCTGCCAGCCGACCGCGGCTACGACCACGACAAATACCGGCGCCTAGTCTGGACCAACGACATCAGACCGGTCATCGCCCGCCGCGGCACGCCACACGGAACGGGACCGGGCGTCCACCGCTACGTCGTCGAACGCACCATCGGCCTGCTGCACTGGCTCCGCCGCTTACGCATCCGCCGAGAGATCCGCGACGACATCCACGAAACCTTCATGACCCTCGCCGCCGCCATCACCCTCACCGGACTCGCAGTCCTGACCACCACAACCCACCGAAGCCGACAGCAAGCCCCTACCGCACCCCGACACGCACCGTCCGACAAGCCGGCACAACCCGCCACCATCACCAACTGACCCCCACACCGACCGACCCGCCGCCAGCCCACCAGCCAGCGGCGGGTCGCATCTCGTCTTATGACGATCATGGAGCACCCGCCGGGCGCCACGTGATCGTGCGTCGCCAGCGCATCGGTTGGACGACCAGTTCCTATCGAGATACCGTAGTATGTCGACATGATTTAGGGGGTCTTGCTCGTGAGCGACAAGCCGGTCTGGCAATCCGAGGAGATGCTGGAGGCGTTCAAGGCGCTGGCGAATCCCGTCCGCCTCCAGATCATGCAGTGGCTCAGGGACCCAGACCAAGAGTTCGCGGACTATGAGCCCATCGCTGATCGGCAAACCGTCGGCGTGTGCGTCAGCCATATCCAGGCCAAGGCCGGGCTGGCTCAGTCGACCGTCTCTTCATATATGTCGGCCCTTGAGCGTGCACGGCTCGTCCGCTCCACACGCGTGGGAAAGTGGACGCATTATCGACGAGATGAGGACCATCTCCGACAACTGTCCGCCGCGATCAACGCACTTCTTTGACCATTCTGTTCAACGTACGACTCCGTCACCCGGGACGCGCCGATGACGAGCGAGCGCGGCACAGGCGGATTGTGGCCTCCGCGGGGGGGTGGACGATCCATCGGTACCAGCAGTCGTCGAGGGTGAGGCCGGTCATCCTGCGGTAGCCGCACTACATGGACGCCGTCCCCCGCCCCTGCCTCCCGGTTGGTTCCCTCCGCGAGGGGCAGGGCAGCGGCGCAGGTGCACCAGAACCATCAACGCTTGGCGGCTGGGCGGCAGCCGCCGCCACCGTGACCCGACCCGGCGTCGATGCCTGCGGATCAGATCGGCCACGAACGTGTGGACCGGGCGAGAGAAATCAAGGTCAGCGCGATAGAACAACATCGGAGCTCCTAGTGGTCAAGATCGTCGCCAATCTCGATCTACCAGGAGATCTCTCGTTGTCACTCACGCCGCGCGGGCCGCAAGCAGCCCGTGACCTGCGGGCTCACGTTGGAATTGCCTCAGCATTCCGTGCTCGGTCCGGCCCCCGGAGTCGATCAGTAGGTACATGGCGCCGCCGGTGCGGGCGGGGCTTGCGCCGGGCGGGCCGCAGATCAGCGAGGCCGAGTGGGCCGAGCGGATCCCGGAGTGGTGCCCGCAGCTGCCGGATACACGGCAGCGGCAGGTGACTTGGCCCGGCCAACGAGGTGCACCGCGATTACACCGCCAGCCAGCTCGAGCGGAACGTGACGTGTCGACAATCCATCAGCGGCTGGCCGATGAATAGGGGTTGGTGTGCTCGATGGCGTCGCTGCGCCGCCCGGTGGGCGCCAACCTGCCGAAGACCTGCGGCGCGAGCAGGTCACGGTGCTGCGACTGACGCAGCCGAGGCCGCGTGAGGAGGCTCACCACGGACGCCCAGGTCGGCGGCGTGGGCGTTGAAGAGCGCGGGCAGCCGGTCCGACGATACGAAGCGCATCTTTTCCAGCAGCAGGAGCAGCGTCCTCTCCTGCCTGTGGCCGCCAGCCGCCGCCATGCATGCCACCGGGGTCGTGGTGCGCCACTCCGCGATGAGTCGTCGTGTGACACGGGCACCCTGCCCTCTCCTCGCATGCCCGATCCACGAACGCGTTCTCCCAACCCCAAGCAGTCCCCCACCGCCCCTTTGCCGTCACCCGTGCTGGGGGGCGGGCTGCTTGCGGCGCAGTCCGTTCATGATCGCGCGGAGCGCTTCGGCCGCAGCGCGGCGGGCGTCGGCCGGGTCGGGGGCCGCGCCGGCGGTCATGGCCGCCTCGCACAGGGCGCTGAAGAGCAGGCGCGTCAGCATCGGGGTGGGCTCCACCGACAACTCTCCGGCGGCGGCCAGGTCGTCCATGAGCGCCTGGATCGCGGGCAGCCCTAGATGCTCGTCCAGTTCGCGGCAGCGCTCGGCGCCGAGGGCGGCGGGGGCCTGCTGGAGCAGCGCGCGGTGCGCGGCGTCGGTGACGGTCCCGTCGAGGTAGGTCTCCAGCGCGGCGGTCAGGCGGGGCCAGGGCCGGTCATGCCGCAGGGCCGCGGCGGCGACGGCCTCGGCGAGGTGCTGCTGCCGGTTGCGGAACACAGTCTCGAACAGATGGGCCTTGTCGGTGAAGTGGTAGTAGACCGCTCCCTTGCTCACGCGGGCGGCGCCGGCGACGTCGTCGATGGTGGTCGCGGTGAACCCCTGCTCGGTGAAGAGCGCCGCGGCGGCGTCGAGCACCGCGTTCCGGGTCAGTTCCCTGTATTCGGCCCTCCGGCCCTTGACGGTCATGCCGACCAGGATACAGTTACCAACTATGAGTCAGTTTTCGACTGATAGTCAGATCGTTCTGGAGACGTCACGGGGCCCGCTGCGCTACCGGCGGACGGGCAGCGGTAGCGACCCCGCCGTCATCTTCTTGCAGGGCTTCCTCGCCGGGCCGGACGTCTGGTCGCCTGTAGTCGCCGAACTCGCCGGCCAGCACCGGTGCATCACCGTCGACTGGCCCTTCGGCGCACACCGTGCGCCGATGCGGGCCGACGCCGATCTGTCCCCGCCCGGCGTGGCCGAACTGGTCGTCGAGGTCATGGACCTGCTGGGCGAGAGCAAGGCTGTGCTGGTCGGCAATGACAGCGGCGGCGTCATCGCGCAACTGGTCACGGCCGCGCACCCGGACCGCGTCGCCGCGCTGGCGCTGGTCGCCTGCGACGCCTTCGAGGTCTTCCCGCCCGGGCTCTACCGGTGGCTGTTCCGCCTGGCCGCGGTCCCCGGCGTGGTGCGGGCGATGGCCGCCGCGATGAGCATGCCGGCCATCGCCCGGTCGCGGTTCGGGTTCGGCGCCGTCATGGAGCACCGCCCCGGCTCGGTCTCGCACTGGACCGCGCCGCTCGCCGCCTCCCCCGGCGTCCGCCGCGACATCACCAAGCTGATGACGGGATCGTCCAACGCGCAGACCCTCGCCGCTGCCCGCACCTTCAGCCGCTACGACCGGCCGGTCCTGGTCGTCTCGGCCGCCCGCGACCGGCTGTTCCCCCTGGAACTCGGCCAGCGGCTGGCCGACGCCTTCCCCCGCGGACGCCACGAAGTGATCGCCGGCTCGGGGACCTTCGTGCCGCACGACCAGCCCGCACGGCTCGCCGGACTCCTCGGCGGCTTCCTGGCCGGGCAGGGCGTCCGATGACCCCCGGCGAGCTCCCCGCGGTGTTCGCGGCCGGCTGGGCTCTGCCCAAGCCCGACGCGTTCCTCGACCATTTCCGTCCGGTCATCGCCTCGGACGCCACGTTTGTCCAGCCAATGTTCCCGGACGCGCACGGTATCGCCGCCATCGAGGACATGTTCCGCCGACTGTTCGTCCTACTCCCCGATGTGGCGCTCACGGTCGTGCGCACCGCCGTCCAGGAAGACGCCGTCTATATCGAGTCCATCTGCACCGCGACGCTCGGCCGCAAGCCCGTCGAGTTCGCCGTCTGCGACCGCTTCACGGTCACCGGCGGCGCCATCCGGACGCGCAGGTCCTTCTCCGACCCGCTGCCCGTCCTGCTCACCGGGCTGCGCCGCCCCTCCTCCTGGCCCCGTCTCATCCGCAGCCGCACCTCCCAGGGGCAGTTGTCACCTGCTGGTGGGGCATGAACATCGGCTTGCCGGCGGCGCACCCGGTGCGGGTGAGGCCGCCGAACAAGGCGCCTCCATCCGGCGACTCCCGTCCCCCCGGACCGGGCTCTCAAGTGTCGGTGAGAGAAGGTCTGCCGACACTTACGTCCGTGGCCACGAACCTGCAGGTGGTAAGTGTCGACAACGCACGTCGACAATCAACGTCCATGCTCATCGGCTACGCGCGGGTCTCGACCACCGACCAGAATCCCGATCATTAGATCGACGCCCTGCTGCGGGCTCGCGTCGACCGCGGCCACATCCACGTCGACACCGCCAGCGGCGCGAGGGCGTCCCGGCCAAAGCTCGACCTCGTCATGCAACCGGACTCGCCGCCGCACGGGCCCGCGGGCGGGTCGGCCGCCGCCGGCCCAGGCTCACCCCCGACCAGGCCGCACTCGCTCAGGAGTTGTACGACGTCCTAGCTCAGACACCAGCCGCAAGGTAGCGGTCAGGGCTTCGTGACCACGGTCTTCTTCGGCTCGCGGGCGGCGCCTCCGAGGCCGTCAGGACCTGCCCGCCTCAGACTCCTGGCAGGTCCTGGCGAGGCGGCGGAGCAGTTCGCGGAGCAGTTGCTCGTCCGAGCCGAACGTGAGGCGGACGTGCGTATCCGGTGCGTGCATGTCGGCGCCCCGGACCGCGGCGATGCCGTTGCGCAGGAGGGCGCGGTCGATGTCGGCCGGCGTGTTCCCGAGGCGGGAGCAGTCGAGCAGCAGGAAGGCGCCGGCGTCAGGTCTCACGGGCGCGGGGAGGCCGGCGGCGGCGATGCCGTCGCACACGAGGTCGCGCTTCGCTTGGTAGGTGGAAAGCGCATCGTCAAGCCAGTCGCGCGGGCCGGTCAGTGTGGCGGCCGCAGCGCTCTGCGGGACCGCACCGCAGCAGACCGCCTCCCACTGAAGGCGGTGTTCGAGGGCGTCGATGACCGGCGGCGGCGCCAGGACGTAGCCCATCCGCCAGCTCGCGAGCGCGTAGTACTTGCTGAGGCTCATGACCGTGACGATGTGAGGCCAGCGATCGGTGAAGGCCTCCACCGGCTGGTACCGGCGACCGTCGAAGGTGAAGTGCTGCCACGAGTCGTCGGAGATCACGAGGAGGCCGTGGCGTGCCGCGATGTCCACCACCGCCGCGATCGTCGCGGCGTCCGGCAGTTGGCCCGTCGGGTTGTTCGGATTGCAAAGGAGCACGGCGCGGCTGCGGGGGGTGACGGCGGCTTCCATGCCGACGAGGTCGAGTGCCCATCCGTCGCGTTCGCGGGACGGGACGTACGCGGGCGTCGCGCCGGCCTCGCGGATGGCGCCGTCGAAGAAGAAGGTCGGAGTCGGCACGATCACCTCGTCGCCCGCTGCGAGCACGGTG
Source organism: Spirillospora sp. NPDC000708 (assembly GCF_040299565.1). Classification (NCBI taxonomy): domain Bacteria; kingdom Bacillati; phylum Actinomycetota; class Actinomycetes; order Streptosporangiales; family Thermomonosporaceae; genus Spirillospora; species Spirillospora sp. NPDC000708. Next base: position 46,786 of record NZ_JBEPCJ010000031.1, on the reverse strand, counting down.
CGAAGCACGAGCGAGAGGCCGTGCAACGCTCCGTGAGTGATCAGAAGACGGCGGTCTGGATCGACGCGCAGACCGTGCTCGCGCCCGAGTTCGTCGGCGATAGCCGCTCGCAGTTCCGGGAGCCCGCGGCTGTCACGCGGGTCGGGCCGCACCATCGCGTGTGCGACCGCCCGCCGCACGTGCTCGGGCAGGGGAAGGATCGGGGCGCCCACGAGCGGAAGGACTCGTACGCCGTCGCGTGCGCTCTGCGCCGCGCGATCGCGCGTACCCATCGCGCCCATGATCGGAAGTTTCTTCGCGTCGGGGAGTACCCAGACGCCTGAAGTCGATTGCATATGATCAGCCCCTCATTTTGAGATCTCAATTTTCGCCAGACGTATCTTTTTCTGCTGGTCGGTCTGGAATGGGGTGCCCTCGGCTCAACCGGCCGGGCACATCAGGCGATCAGGCGCCAGATCACCGATCGGGTGCTACTACCTGCCAGCGGCTCCCCCGAATCGCCGCTCGCTCAGCAATGGCATCTCGGTGAGATCGGGGCCACGGGACGGTCACCCCGTCGCGGCGCGCCACTAGGGCGAGGCGTCGGCGCTCAGTGCAGGCAATCGAGCCGACGGCGCCGTGCGCCTCTTCAGTCCGCCACCGGGAAGTGAAGGTTGCCTTGCTCGTGCGAGCCGCCCTCCCATTCCTGGTGCCAGCGGGTGGTGACAGCCTTAGCGCGTGTGTAGAACGCGACGCCCTCGGGGCCGTGAATGTGATGGGCACCGAAGAGCGAGTGCTTCCAGCCGCCGAACGAGTAGAACGCCATAGGCACCGGGATCGGGACGTTGACGCCGACCATTCCTACCTTCACGCGACGCTGGAAGGCACGCGCCGCATGCCCGCTGGACGTGAAGATCGCCGTGCCGTTGGCAAACGCGTTGGCGTTGACGAGGTCGATCGCCTCCTCGAGCGAGCCGACGCGCACGACGAGGAGGACGGGGCCGAAGATCTCGTCCCGGTAGACCTCCATGTCAGGCGTAACCCGATCGAACAACGTCGGGCCGACGAAGAAGCCGCCGCCCTGGACCTCGAGTTCACGCCCATCGACCACGAGCCGGGCGCCCGCGTCGACACCCGAGCCGATGTAGCCCCTGATCCGGTCGAGCGCCTGGGGCGTCACGACCGGGCCCATCTCCGAGCCGGCCTCCCAGCCCGGCCCGACCTTGATCGCCGTTGCCCTCTTCCGCATGCGCTCGACGAGGGGCTCGGCCACGTCGCCGACCGCGACGGCCACGGAGATCGCCATGCAGCGCTGGCCCGCCGAGCCGTAGGCGGCCGCGATCAGCTGGTCGGCGGCGCGGTCGAGGTCGGCGTCGGGGAGGACGACGGCGTGGTTCTTGGCGCCGCCGAGCGCCTGCACGCGCTTGCCGCCCGCGGTCGCGCGCTCGTGCACATATCGCGCGATCGGCGTCGAGCCGACGAACGACACCGCCGCGATGTCCGGATGGTCGAGGATCGCGTCGACCGCGGTCTTGTCGCCGTGCACGACGTTGAAGACGCCGTCGGGCAGGCCGGCCTCCGCGTAGAGCTCGGCGACCAGGTTGCACACCGACGGGTCACGCTCGGAGGGCTTGAGGACGAACGTGTTTCCGGTCGCGATCGCGATCGGGTGCATCCACATCGGGACCATCGCGGGGAAGTTGAACGGCGTGATGCCGGCACAGACGCCGAGCGGCTGGCGGAACGAGAAGAGGTCGACGCCGGTGGAGACCTGGTCGGAGTACTCGCCCTTGAGCAGTTGCGGGATCCCGCAGGCAAAGTCGATCACTTCGATGCCGCGGGCGACCTCCGCCTTGGCATCATCGAGCACCTTGCCGTGTTCGGCCGTCACGATCCGCGCCAGTTCGTCGAGGTGCTTCTCGACGAGGTCGCGGAAGGCGAACATCAGCCGCGACCGGCGCATGACGGAGGTGTCCGCCCAGTCCGGGAAGGCGGCCCGTGCCGCCTGCACGGCCGCGTCGACCTCGACCGCCCCGGCCAGGAGCACCTCGGCCTGGCGCTCACCGGTCGCGGGGTTCCACACCGGGGCGGTGCGGCCCGGCTCGCCGGCGGCCTCGCTGCCGCCGATTCGGTGACGGATTGTAGGGACTGCCGCAGTGCTCACTGACTACTCGCCTTCTCTTAGAGGAGCAGACAGGTCTTCCCGCTGCTCCACGTCTCGGGTCTCTCATCTCCGCTGCTTGCCGGCGCGTCAGACGATCAGGTCGCCGCCGTTGATGTCGACGGCCGCGCCCGTGATGTACGCGGCACGGTCGGACGCGAGAAAGGCGACGAGCTCCGCGACTTCCCAGGGCTGCCCGACACGGGGCACCGGGAACGAGCGGGTGACCTGGTCGAGCGATCCCTCGGGCAGCAGCCCCCTGGCCATCGGCGTGTCGATGAGGCCGGGGCAGACGGCGTTCACCGTGATCCCGTCGGGGCCGAAGGCCTTCGCCAGATGCCGGGTGAGCCCGAGGACGCCGTGCTTTGCCGTCGTGTAGTGGGCGCCACCCGCCGTGCTGATGGTCTTCCCCGCCGTCGAGGAGAAGTTGACGATCCGCCCCCATCCGCCGCTTCGCATCGCAGGGATCGCCCGGCGACAGCAGAGGAACGTTCCGTCGACGTTGACCGCGAGCACGCGGCGCCACTCGTCATCGGTGATGTCCTCGACCGCGGTCGGCGGCGCGATGCCCGCGGCGTTGACCAGGATGTCCAGCCGCGACCGCTCCCCCACCAGTGCGGCGAACGCCTGGCCGACCTCTTCGCCGTTGGTGATGTCCACCGCGACCGACCGGACGCGATCGGTCGGCACCTCCAGCGTCGCCGCCAGATCGGTGCAGCCGGGAGCCGCAGGGTCGAACACGGCGACGGTCGCTCCGCGGCGGGCCAGCGCGTGCGCGGTCGCCAGGCCCATGCCGCTCGCGCCGCCGGTCACGATCGCGACCCGCCCCTCGAGCTCGCCGCCGTCGGCGGAGGTGGGCGCCCGGAGCCCCTGACCGCTGCTCATGAGCCGGCCAGAACGACGCGCGCGCGAGCGAAGGCGGCTGCCGCGAGTTCGAGCTGTTCAGTGGTGTGAGCCGCCGATACCTGCACCCGGATCCGCTCCTCCCCTGCCGGGACGACCGGATGCGAAAGGGCGAAGGCGAGGACACCGTCGCGGCGCACAGCGGCCGCCACGTCGCGGGCCGCAGTCCCGCCGGGCAGCATCACGGGGATGATCGGATGCTCGCCCGGCAGCACCTCGTAGCCGAGATCGCGCAACGCCGCGCGCAACCAGGCGGTGTTGGCGGCCAGGCGCTCCCGCACCTCCGGGCGCTCCCGGACGATGCGGATCGCGGTCAGCGCCGCGGCGGCCAGCGGCGGAGCCATCGCGTTGGTGAAGACGTACGGCCGCGAGACCTGGCGCAAGGTCTCCACGACCGCGCGGTCGCCGGCGACGAAGCCCCCGGCCGCGCCCAGCGCCTTGCCGAGCGTCCCGGTCAGCACGTCAACGCCGCCCTGCAGTCCGAAGCGCTCAGCCGTGCCGGCACCGGTCGCGCCCAGCACGCCCGTGGCGTGCGAGTCGTCGACCACCAGCGCCGCGTCGTAGCGCAGCGCCAGTTCGCGGAGCCGGGGCAGCGCGGCGATCTCGCCGTCCATGCTGAACACGCCGTCGGTGACGATGACCCGGTTGCGGGCGCCCGCGCTGTCGGCGAGGAGGCGCTCGAGATCCTCAAGGTCGGCGTGCGCGAAGACGTGCCGTCGAGCCGGAGCCAGGCGCATGCCGTCGATAAGGCTCGCGTGGTTGAGCGCGTCGCTGAGGACCACATCCTCCGGGCCGAGCAGGGCGTCGAAGACGCCGAGGTTCGCATCGAAGCACGAGGTGTAGATCAGGGCGTCCTCGGCCCCGACCAGCTCCGCGATGCCTGCCTCGAGTTCGCCGTGGATCTCCCGGGACCCGCAGAGGACGCGTCCCGCACTGACCCCGAGCCCCATGTCGCGCAACGCCCGCCGGGCCGATTCGAGCACCTCCGGGTCACCGGCGAGCCCGAGATAGTCGTTGGCCGCGAGGTTCACCAGGGTCGCGCCGTCCATGCCGATCGTCGGCCCCTGAGGGCCCGACACCACTAGGTCGCGGCGCAGCCCGCCGGTCGCCCCGCGCGCGTCGAGCCCCGACCTGAGCCGGTCCAGCAGGGAGGCGTTCACGCTTCCCGTCCCTCGCGCCAATCGGCGCAGGTCACGACCTCGAACCCGCGGCTGGGGAAGACGGCGTCCATGAAGAAGTCGTGCATCGCCTGATCGTCGTCGGCGCACCCGTCGCGCAGGACCGTCACCCGGTAGCCGCGGTCCGCCGCGTCGTAGCACGTCGCGGCGACCATCGCGCTGGTCGCGACTCCGGCGACCGCGAGCGTGTCGACCCCGCGCGCGCGGAGGACGAGGTCGAGGTCCGTGCCGGCGAACGCACTGGCGCGGCGCTTCAGCACGACGACGTCCTCTTCGGCGACCGGCAGATCGATCTCCGTTCCGGCCGATCCCTCATGGAAGGCGTCCCCGGCCTCGTAGAACGATCTGAGCATCGCGCTGCCCGGCGGCACGTCCGCCCCGTTGGAGCGGAAGGCGAAGTGCACGAACACGACGAGCGCGCTGGCCGCGCGAGCGCGCGGGAGCAGGTCGGTGAGCGGCGGCACGACCCGCCGGGCGAACGGGTAGTCGCCCGTGATGCCCCGCTGGACGTCTCCAATGATCAGTGCGGTGGTCAAGACAGACTCCCGTCCAGTCGATGTGAGGTTGCGGAACGCGCCTTGTCGCGCAGCGCGGCGGTGGCGCTCGCGTCGACCGCACCGGCCTCCGTGATCACGACGCCGTAGTCCCGTTCGGCGCCCACGCGGGTCACCTTGCCGTCGAGGACGTCTTCGCGGACGCGTTCCGGGGTGCGCTCGAAGGGGCTGCCGTGCCCTCCCCCGCCCGCGGTCACGTGCCGGTGGCGGGCTCCCGCGGTCATGACGAAATGCGGTTTGGACTCCAGCACACGTTCATCGGGCCCGCCGCGGTCGAGCACGTTGAGAGAGGGCGTCCCCTGCGCGCCGCCGGCCAGCCCGTACGGCAGGAACTTGCGCCGGTCGGACCTGATCTGCACGCTGGCCTCAGGGGCCAGCATCGTCATGTCCCGGAAGGTCGCGAGGCCACCGCGCCAGCGGCCCGCTCCACCGGAATCCGGCAGGTAGCCGTAACCGTCGATGCGCAGGTGACCGGAGCGTTCCAGCTCCTCGACCGGGGTGTTGGTCAGGTTGGCGCCCAGCGAGCTGATCCCGTCCACGCCGTCGCGGTCCGGGCGGGCGCCCCAGGCTCCGGAAAGAGCGTCCCACAGTACGACCGATTCTCCATCCGCGCCGACGAGTCCGATCGCGATCCCGTCCGGCCCGCCGTCCCCCGCGGCGGGCACCCGGTCGGGGAACACCGGTGCGAGAGCCCCGAGCACCGCGTCCATGATCCGGAAACCAACGAGGCCGCGGGCCCCGCGCGCGGAGGGCCGCTGCCCGTTGAGGATCGAGGCCTCGGGGATGACGAAGGAGAACGGCCGGTAGAAGCCGCTGTTGGCCGGGATGTCCGAGGCGAGCACTCCCTGCAGGGCGGCGTAGGCGGCGGAGCGGGTGAACGAGTCCGTCGCGTTCAAGGCCGAGCCGACCTGCGGTGCCGACCCGGTGAAGTCCAGCTCGATACCGGCCTCCGACAGGGTGACCTTCACCCGGATCGGGATCGGCCCGGAACCGAGACCGTCGTCGTCGATGTGGTCGGTGAACTCGTAGGTTCCCGGGACCGCTTCGGCGAGCGCGGCGCGGAACAGGGTCTCGGAGTAGTCGAGCAGCTCGTCGACGAGGCCGGCGAGCCCTTCCACGCCGTGCCGCGCCGCGAGGGCGCGCAGACCTTCGGACCCGGTGTGACAGGCCGCCAGCTGGGATTCGAGGTCGCCGCGCAGCAGCTCGGGTTCGCGGACGTTGCGCAGGATCAACTGCAGGAACGTCTGGTTCACGGCGCCGGCCTCGATCAGCCGTGAAGGGGGGATCTGCACCCCTTCGGCGAAGATGCTCGTCGACTGCACGGCCATGGAACCGGCCGCCCAGCCTCCGACATCGGTGTGGTTGACGACCGTGACCGAGAACCCCAGAAGGGCTTCTCCGGCGAACACCGGGGCGACCACGAAGATGTCCGGGAGATGCATGCCGCCCAAGGACGGGTCGTTGAGCATGTAGACGTCCCCCGGGCGGATTCCCTCGCCGAACTCGTCGAAGATCGCCTCCATCGCGGCCGGGATGGAGCCCAGGTGCACCGGGAGGGTGTTGGCCTGGGCGATCACCCGGCCCTGGGCGTCGCACAGGGCGGCGGAGAAGTCCATGCTGGACGCGACGAGCTGCGAGTGCGCCGTGCGCAGGATCGTGATGGCCATCTCGTCGGCGAGGCCGGTGACGGCATTGCGGAAGACCTCGAAGGTCACGGCATCGCGGATCATGCGGCACTCCAGGTGATGACGATGTTGCCGAACCGGTCGCGGTGTGCCCGCGCACCGGGTGGGACGAGGGTGGTGGCGTCCATGTCCTCAATGACCATGGGTCCGTCAACGGGTTCGGCTCCGAGGTCGGACCGTCCCACGACGGGCGTGGACACGGTCTCGGCGAATCGGCATTCACGGATCGCGGGCTCTCGGTCGGTGACACCGGGGAGGTTCAGGACGTCCGCGATGGACACCGAGGTGGGCAGCCGGCCGCGCACTCGGAGGTTGACCAGCTCTACCAGCTCGTCCGTACCGGCGCGACCATAGGTGCGCTTGTGCTCGGCGTGGAACCGCGCCCGCGTCTCAGCCAGCAGGTCGTCGGTAAGGTCTCCGTCGGGCACCCGGATGCGTAGTTCGAATCGCTGACCGCGGTAGCGAATGTCCAGCAGCCGATCCACGACGGCGTTCGCCCCTAGCTCCGCGCTCACCTTCGCGGCGAGCCGCTCGAACTCCCCGGCGAGGGCGCCCACCTCTGCGAACTCCTGCCGAAACGGGGTGAGCTCGTGGCGTTCGGTGTCGGCGACGAGAAGGCCCAGGCTGCTGAACAGCCCTGGGTACACCGGCACGATCACGGTCGAGATGCCCAGCTCACGGGCCAGGGCGGCGGCGTACAAGGGGCCGGCGCCACCGAACGCGACCATGGTGGCCTCACGCGGATCGCGGCCGCGTTCGCTGGTCACGGCCTTGACCGCGGTCGTCATGCTCGACACGGCCACCTGGTACGCGCCGCGCGCGGTACCCGCCACATCGCCGCCGAGCTGCTCGGCGACCGACGACAGCGCCTTCGCCGCCAGGTCGGGGTGGATCGCCACGCGACCGCCGGCAAGGGCCTGCGGGCTGAGGTATCCCAGTGTCACGTTGGCGTCGGTCAACGTCGGCAGCTCACCACCCTGGCCATAGCAGGCGGGACCAGGGCGCGATCCCGCGCTGGCGGGCCCCACGTGGAGCGCGCCCGCCGTGTCGACGGAGATGATGCTGCCGCCTCCCGAGCCGACCTCGGCGATGTCGATCGACGGTGCCCGCACCGGATACCCGGCGCCGGAGCCGAGGCCACGGGCGATGTTCATACCGCCACCGACTTCGTATTCGGCCGCGACGAACGGCTCGCCGCCCTCGATCAGCGACGCCTTCGCCGTGGTACCGCCCATGTCGAACGCGACCACGGTGGACAGGCCCATCAGCTGCGCGAGCTTCTGCACGGCGGTGACGCCGGCCGCGGGACCGGACTCGATGATCTGAACGGGCCGTTGAGCGACCGAAGCCGCGTCGAGCAGCCCGCCGCTGGACTGCATGACCAGCAACGGGGCGCTCACCTTCGCCGCCCGCAACCCCGCGTCGAGACGGGTGAGGTAACCGTAGACCGCCGGACCGATGTAGGCGTTGACCGTCGCGGTGCTCGTGCGCTCGAACTCGTGCGCCTGAGGAGAGACATCGACCGAGGCCGTGACATAGACACCGGGCAGTTCCGCACGCAGCAACTCGGCGACCCGCCGCTCCTCATCGGGCCGGACATAGGAGTTGATCAGACACACGGCCACCGCTCGGATCCCGTCCCTGCGGAGCCGCACCGCCAACGCGCGGACCTCCTCTTCACCGGCCGGTGGCTCGAGACGTCCGTCGGCCGTGATCCGCTGACCGACTTCGTACCGGTTCCGGCGCCGGGCGAGGGGCTCGGGCTTGGACCAGGACAGGTCGTACAGCACCGGCCGTCGTAGGCGTCCGAGCTCCAGCACGTCACGGAAACCGCGGGTGGTGACCACGGCCGTCCGGACGCCGCTCATCGACAGGATCGTGTTGGTGGCCACGGTCGTGCCGTGCAGCATCGCGGTCACGGCCGCGGGCTCGGCGGCGGCGGAGGAGAGCACGGCTCTCGTCGCCGAGACAACGCCCGCGCCGTAGTCCAGTGGGGTGGACAGAACCTTCATCGGGACGACCTCACCGGCCGGGCCCAGCGCGATGACGTCGGTGAAGGTGCCGCCGATATCGGCGCCGACCCGCCAGCCGGCCGGCCGAGGATCGTGGTTGGGAGGCACGGAGATCTCCTTCACTGAACGATGACTGGCATCAGAGTATGAGGGCTCTGAGATATCAGCAAGCTCCATTGATGTTCTCCATGGGACGCTTTTGTGGACAGACCCGGCACTGAGCATCAGGTCATTGCGGGTACTACGAAGGCCTAGGCCAGATCGCGCCAAGTCTGCGCCGGGTAAGGCCGATCACCGTCGTCCAGGCCGTTCTCACCCTCTGCCACCAGGCCGGATGAGTCCGGACCCGGCTCGGTGAAGCCCCTTCGGCGACTGCGTATCCAGCCGGGGAGGGCGAAGCCGAGTTCGCGACCGGCGGTGATACCGCCGGGCCGGAGGAGCAAGGTCAGCAGTAGCGTCAGGGCGAGGATCAGCTGCTGGACACCAGGGTGCGGCTGGAGGCCGATCGGGCCGAGATCGCCCCCCGCCTCGATCCTTCGCAGCAACTCGGCCAGCACCGAGATGAAGAGCGTCCCGATGACGGCCCCGCTCAGGCTTCGGATTCCCCCGACTATCAACATGAGCAGCGTGAGCAGCGTGAGTTGGAGGTAGACGTCACCCGGAGTCAGTGCTCCGAGGAAGCGGGCGTACAGGCCGCCGCCGACGCCGCACACGAACGCGCTGATGACGAATGCGATCGACCGGTCGCGACGGATGCGGATCCCCAGCGCGGCGGCGGCGACAGGATCCTCACTGGAGGCGCGCAGCCGGAAGCCGGACCGGCTCAGCTGGTATGCCAGAGCGACGGCGATCGCACCGATCACCCAGGGGACCGTGGTGCCGATGGTGAGGTCGGCCGGGATCCCCACGATTCCCTGCGAGCCTCGCGTGACCCCGTCCCAGTTGCTGATCACCACGTTGACGCTGATGAGCAGTGCCAGGCTCGCGATGCCGGCCGCCATCCCGTCCAGGCGCAGGACCAGGAGCGAGAAGACCGCCCCGACCAGGAGGGAGAGCAGGCCGGAGACGAGCAGCGCCTCGGGCAGGCCGAGTTCGATCTCCGCGAGCCAGTCTGGAAGCGCGGGCAGCAACGCCTGCTTCAGGTTGTGAGGCATGGTCAACAGCGCGGTGGTGTAGGCGCCGACGGCGACGAACACGACGTGGCCGAAGGACAGCATGCCCGAGTTGCCGACGAAGATGTACGTGCCGACGGTGATGATGCCCATGACGAGCATCTGCGTGGCCGTCCGCTGCGTCGTCAGCGAGCCGGCCATGGCCAGGCCGCTGACCGCGAGGACCAGCAGTGCGCAGATGATGGCGGGGGCGCAGCGCGCGAGCACGGAAGGGCGCGAGCTCTTCATACGCGCACCGCCCCGGGACGGCCCGCGATGCCGTGCGGCCGGAACATGAGGATCACGACGATCCCGAAGTACACGAGGGCGTCCCGGTACGGGGCCACGCCATCAGGCAGATACGCCTGAAGCATCACGGAGAGCAGGGCGAGCACGTATGCGCCGAGAGCCGCGGCCCACAGGCGGCCGAGCCCACCGAGCACGATCGCGACGAAGCCGACGAGCACCGGCTTCAGGCCCATGGCCGGCGTGAGGGCACCCGTACTCGCGACCAGGAAGATCGCCGCGATCGCCGCGAACGCGCCGCTCATTCCGAACGCGGCGGCGACGACGAGGTTGGCGCGCACTCCCAGCGCGCGGGCCATCCCGAAGTCCTCGGCCGCGGCGCGCATCTGGACGCCGAGCGACGTCGCGCGCAGGAACCATGCGAGGCCCAGCAGCAGCGCCGCGGTGACACCGATGATCGCGATGTCGAGCTTGCCGACGGACACTCCGGCCACTTCCACGCTCGCGCCAAGGGTTCCGAGTACATCGACGCTCTTCGGGTCGGCGCCCTCGAACAGCAGCGCGCCACCCTGGACGAACAGGCTGAGTGCGAAGGAGGTCATCAGCAGCGTCTCCCCGGTCGCCCCTCGCACGGAGCGGAAGGCGACCCGTTCCATCGCGAGCGCGCACCCGATGACGACGGCCACGACGAGCACGGCCGTCACGGGGAACGGCAGCCCGGCGAACCAGAGCAGCGCGTACCCTCCGATCATGATGAGCTCGCCGTGCGCGAAGTTGATCAGTCCCATGATGCTGAACAGCAGGGCGACGCCGAGTGCGATCAACGCGTAGAGGCTGCCGAGGCTGAGCGCGTTGATGAGATTCTGAGCCACCGTGCTCACCCCAAACCCAGATGCTTGGCCCGGAACGAAGGGTTCCGTAGCAGCTCGTCGGGTTCGCTCACGCGCTCCATCACGCCTCCTCGCAGCGAGAACAGCCGGTCGGCCAGCTTCACCGCACGCGCGACGTTCTGCTCGACGAGGAGGATCGTCCAGCCCTCGTCGCGCAGCCTGGCGAGACTGGCGAACAGCTCGTCGAGCACCACGGGGGCGAGCCCCAGCGAAGGCTCGTCGAGAATCAGCAACTCGGGCGCGGCCACCAGGGCACGGCCGATCGCGAGTTGCTGGCGCTCGCCACCGGACAGCACCGCGGCCCGCTCGGAGAGGCGATCGGTCAGCGCGGGAAAGTGCCGCAGGGCCAGCTGCACCCGCTCGGAGACGTCGACGTTCGCTGCGAGCGCGCAGCCGGCAAGACGGAGGTTCTCCCCGATCGACAGCGTGCGGAACACGCCGCGCGATTCCGGGACGAACGACATGCCCGCCCTCGCCCTGCGCTCGGGCGCCCAACTGGTGATATCCCTACCGCGCCAGCGGACCGATCCGGCCCGTACTCGCACCAGCCCTTGAATCGCCTGGAGGATGCTGGACTTGCCGGCCCCGTTCGGACCGACGATCGCGACCACGTCGCCCTGTTCGACGCTGAGGGACACACCCTTCACGGCATCGATCGGCCCGTATGAGATGTGCAGGTCGGAAACCTGGAGGAGGGTCATCCCATCGCCTCCGCGCCCAGATACGCGGACACGACCTCGGGATCGGTCCGGATCTCGTCGGGGGTGCCGACCCGGAGCGTGACGCCGTGGTCGAGGACGTGCACGCGATCGCAGAGGCCGAGGATCACGGGCACGTCGTGCTCGATCACGATGATCCCGCAGCCGATCTCCTCGTGAATCCGCCGCACGGTCCGTGCCATCGCGGCGCTCTCATCGTCGTTCAAGCCCGCCGCCGGTTCGTCGAGCAGGAGCACTTTCGGCCGAGCGCTCAGGCCCCGCGCCATGCCGACCCTCCGCTGTATCCCGTACGGCAGGTCGCGGGCGAGAATGTCGGCGTACTGAACCAGGTCGAGCCACTCAAGCGCCTGACTCGCGCGCGCGTACGCGGTCGCCCACTTCCCGCCGCAGCCGATCACCGCCGCCGCGCAGTTCTCGAGCACGGTCATGTGCGGGAACAGCCCGACGTCCTGGAATGTCCGGCTGATGCCCGCCCTCGCCCGACGAGGAGGGTCCCAGCCGGTGATGAGGCGGTCGTCGAACTCGACCTCGCCTGTGGTGGGGCGCTGGAAGCCCGACAGAACGTTGAGCAGCGTCGTCTTCCCTGCCCCGTTCGGCCCGATGAGCCCGAGGATCTCGCCGTGGTGGAGTTCGAGGTCGACGTCGTCCAGCGCGCATAGTCCCGCGAAGCGCACGGTGACGTGGCTCGTGCCGAGCAGCGGAGGCATCCGACTCAGCCTTCCGCGGTCTTGCGGCCGCCGGCGTATGTGGCGACCGGCTTGCCCCGGCCCCCCTCGACGCCCATGATCACCGCGGGACGGTCGGTCACGATGTGCTGCTTCACACTGAACCCCGTGGGGCCGGCGATCGTCTGGTACGAGCCCAAGCCGTCGATCGCCTTTGCCAGCGCGGCGCCGTCGGTGGTCTGGGCCGTCTCGATCGCCTTGGCGATGACCTGGACCGTCGCATAGCCGGTGAGCGCGAAGGACGTGACCGCAGGCTCGCCGAACTTCGCCTTGTAGCGCGCGAAGAAGTCGTTCACGGACGCCCGCGGATCATCGCCGTACAGCGACCCGAAGGCGTCGTAGTAGAAGTTCTTCAAGTTCGGGACGCCCTTCAGCCAGTAGCTGCCGTCCATGCCGACGTGCGACGTGACCGGGATGTCGAGGCCGGCGGCTCGAAGCTGTCGCAACGCCGTGGCCGCTCCCGGGTTGTAGCTGCACAACTCGAGCACGTCGGCGCCGGACTTGCGCAGCCGCGCGATCTGACCGGCGAACGATGTGTCCTTCTGCTGGATCGTGTCGCTCCCGACCACCTTCGCCTGCGGTTGGGAGCCGAACCTCGACTCGAATGCGGCGCAGGTCTCCTTCGTGTGCGTGACGCTTGGGTCACGCCAGAGATACGCCTTCCTATAACCCTGGTCGTAGGCGAACTGGGCGACATTCGTCGCACCTGCCGCGCTCTCGGTGCCCAAGGAGTACGCGAGCGGTCCCAGCGTGGGAACGCCGAACTGCGAGGAGCCTGCACAGGGCGACACCGCCACGACGTTCTTACCGGTCGCCGCGATGGCCGCAGGGCTTCCCAGGTCGAAGTCGCACGTGACGAGCATGACCTTCGCCCCGTGTGACAGCAGATCGATGCCGACGGTGGTGCCCAGCGCCCGGTCGGACTTCGTATCGCCGTACCTGAGCTCGAGGCGGTGTCCCAGGACGCCGCCGTGGGCATTGATGTCCGCCACGGCGAGTTCGGCGCCGCGAGACGGCCCGAGGTCGTAGGAGGCGGCGAACCCGGAGCGCGCCACCGCCATCCCGATGACGATCGGCCCGTCCAGCGGCTTCGCCTTCGCGGACGACGCCCCTATGTCTTGTCCGCCGCAGCCGGCGGCCAGGGCCATCCCCAGGATCCCCATGGCCGGCAGGACGATGGTTGGGCGCATCTCGCTACCTCCTTGATCTCGATGGCGTAGCTTGTCGTGGCAATCTAAGCCAGTGAAATCTCATTGTCCAGGCTCAAATATCTCAGGACCAGCAAGGCTGAGGGACGGCGGATGAGCAAGAAGGCTGACGCCAGGTGCGGGCGACTGGGCTCCACCGCTACCTCAGACGTCGCGACGTGTCGGGCGGCGCAGGCCGCCCGGATCGCCCACGAGAGGGCCAGGCCTCGTAGCTCGCACTCGATCCGGACGGTCCGGGGACGCCCCTGCCCGGATCGGGCGACGCGGCGCCGGCCATCAGGACTGGGAACTGCGAGGCGTCCCCGCGCCGCCCAGCTGTCACCACCAGCGGCAACGGCATCTGCCTCTGCTCACAGGCCAGATGCGCCTGGTCGACAACCCGCCCCGCTGGCGCCCTAACGAGCGAGCGCCCGGCTTGGCGACCGTCCCGGCAGCCGCCTCCCGCTGAGCATCGCCGCGCTCCGGCGGCGCACTGGCGGGCACGCATGGTCGTGGAGCCGACGTTCACGCCCCAGGCGATGAGCCCGGCTACCGGAGACCTCACTGCGTCCGGCTCACAACACGCCGACGCTCATCCGGCTTCGAAGCATGCCCCAGTGGAGCCAGGTCAACCACGACCCGATCCGCAGCACTCCTCGCCGAGTTCAGCTGCGGCGGCGGCGTGGCCCCGAGCTGCAATGAGCGGTCATCTCTTCTCAGCCGAACGGCGCCGGTATCGCATCTATAGCCGGCAGAAGCGACATTGTGAGCTCGGCGCCGACGACCTCAACGCGGGCCTGGCCGTTGTCGAGGCATCACAACAATGCCCGCGCCTCCTGGATCAAGGGGCCTCTGACCGGATGGCGGACGGGGCACGGCGGACAGGTGTCCACGGATATGCGCCAGCGTGTCGCTGGGAGACGTCCTCGGCTCCGGACGGCGACCGGAGCCGAGCGGGCAGCGTTGTCCAGCGTCTCATCAGCCCTGCGGAGGTGAAGATGCCGGTATCTCGATGTGCGCCCTGCTGACAGAGGTGCTTTTGGCCAGGACTTGGAGCACGTCGCGACGCACACGCTCGCAGCGTTGGCGCATGCTCTTGGTGGCACCGTCCGCATCCCGCGCGCGCAGTGCCTCGAAGATCGCCACCATTTCCCCAGGCGGGCTCGCGATCTCGGGTTCTATCAAGGCGGCCATCCGCAGGACCCGCTCCAACTCATCGAGCACATCGACGATCGCTTTGCCGAAGCGGTTGTTGCTGCTGGAGTTGGCGATGATGGCCTCGAACTCGATCCCCGCGCGGAGCGAATCCTCGAGCCCCACTTCGCCCGCCGCCAAGGCGGAGGGCACCTTCGATAGCGCCTCAAGCCGCGCGAGCGCCGACGCCTGGACACCCTTGCGTGCAGCGGCGGCGGCGGCCTCCCCGGAGAGCAGTGTCCGCAGGGCACAGAGATCGTCGGTGTCCTGGAGGGTGATCGGGCTGACGACGTAGCCTGCTCGTGGAAGTGCTTGCACGAGACCGTCACGCCTCAACCGCGCGAGCGCCTCACGCACCGGCGTCTTGCTGGTCTGCCATTTCTGTGCAAGTGAGGCCTCAGTGAAGCTGCTGCCGGGCGGCAGCGTCAGGTCGATGATCTGACGTCTGATCGCCCGGTAGGCCTGGCTGGTGCGGTCAAGACCGGCCTCCCCTGTACCGACCAGCAGCAGTGCCGGGACGTGAGGCGCCCCTGTGACCGAATCCTGAAAATCGTACACCGCTTCAGCATAGCAGACATCCGGATTGATGTATCAACTAATCGTATTGATATAGCACCCTGTCCTCTCGACTCCCGGCGGCCTCTGCGGCGAACAGGCCTTGATAGTGGCCGAGGCCATAAATGATGCGTTGGATCCAGAGTTGTTCACATGGCAGATGACCTGGACGACCAGTGGATGTGTCAGGGGCGGTTTCATCGGGGTCGACGGCGCCCGCCGACAAGTCGCCGATCCGAAAGTCCTGGATCGCTTCAGGAGTTATCTGCATCGGACGGTGTTCGGTGAGCCAGCCGACGTAGACCTCCCCGAGCGGCCCCTGCGCCCAGGAGCGCGGGCACTTCTCGATGCCGCGGGGGTCCATGGTGATCGCCGAGGCGAACTTGTCCAGGGTCCAGGCGAAAAGCCCGACCGATGAGTCGACGAGCGAGTAGCCGATGGTCTGCGGCCGGGTCGCCTGCTACTTCGCATGCGCCGCGCGGCGGTGCCAGAAATCGCGGGTTTCCTCGGTCCACCTGCGCTCGACCGCCGTCAGCCCGTCCGTCGCCAGCCCGGGCGGCGCCTCCGCGAACGTCGAGTGGATGCCGAGAACCTGCGGCGGGAACCTGTCGCCGAGAACCGTGGCGATGTTGCCACCGCAGTCGCCTCTGTGGGCAACGAACTCGCCGCAGCCGAGCCTTCCCATCAGTTCGCCCCATGCGGTCGCGATCTTTTCGCTTTCCCACCTGGTGGCGGTCGGCTTGTCGCTGTGGCCGGAGCCCGGCAGCGCGGGGGCCACGACGCGGAACGCCGGCGCGTCCGCGTCTTCCGGATCCGCCAGCTCGTCCACCACATCGACGAACTCGGCAATGCTGCCCGGCCAGCCGTGCGTCAAGATCAGCGGGGTGGCATCCGCGCGCGCTGATCGACGGTGCAGGAAGTGAACCACCAGATCATCAACGCGCGGCGCAGACCGTCTCGGCCTCCGGTAGCCGCCGCGCGGCAGACTTCAGCCGGGCATCCATCCCCGACCGCGTCTCCAGCAGCATCGGGCGGGCATCAGCCAGCCCTGGAGCACCCTGGTCGTGATCGCTCATGTCCTCTTCGCCGTTGTGACCACGACCGAAGCGCCCGCCGACCCGGCCGACCGCGTTGAGGGAGAATAAAACGAGCGAGGTGAGGCTCCCCGTCGTTACCGACGATCGTGAGGTTAGATGTCCACAGAGCGGCTGCGCCGAGACACCGCCCGTACCCGGGACCGGCTTCTGGACGCGGCGGGCGAACTGCTCGCCGACCGCGGCACCGAGTTCAGCCTGCCCGACCTGGCGCGCGCGAGCGGCGTCGCGACCGCCACCGTCTATCGGCACTTCACCTCGGTGCACGATGTCCACCGCGAGTTCTACCACCGCATGGTCGACGAGCTGGTCGAAGAGCTGGAGAGCATCTCGTCCCGTCGTCATGGCGTGGAGCGGCTGCGGCTCATTAACGAGTCCTGGGTGAGACTCGCCGTGCGGTGGGGCCGCGCTTCCACTCACATCCGTCGGCCGGAAGGCTTCTTGGAGCGGGTCAGAGCAGGTGACCCGCTGACCTCGTCGCTCTACGACGGTCTAGCCCCAACGGTACGTGAGCTCATCGCCGGGGGCACCGTGCCCGACCAGGACATCGACTACGCGATCCTGTTGTGGATCACTCTGTTCGACGAACGCGTCGTAGCCGACCTGACAACGGCTGCAGGCTGGACGTCCCGACACGTCGCCCGCTCCCTGACCGCCTCCCTCCTCAGCGCCTGGCGGGCACCATCCGGCAACGCGTCTCCCGCTCCCTGACCAGACTCATCGGCTCGCCTCCCCCGGCCGCCACGTCCTTCCCGCGGCTCAGGTCGTTCGGCTGGGTGACCGGTCGACGAGCACCTTCGCCTCTGTTCCGGTGCACAGCCTCAACGCCGTGACGGCAGCGGCCGGCGCGCCTGCTGGCACACCTCATCGGTCAGAACCTGCGCCCCCGCTCCTCGTCGGCCTCGATCGCCGGGCGCGTCCCTTACGTCCTGAGGATCTGCGCCCGGTGACACTCGATCGTCCTACCGCGCCACGAGTGCTCGGCGAACAGTCGGCGACGGCGCGACCCGAGCCGCCCGCCGCGGGCCCAATGGTCCTATCGATCGACCACCGTCGGACTGGTGCAGTCGATCGCGGCGCTTACTTCTGGCCATCCTGCTCACAGTGCAGCGCCATCGTCCGGGACACGCCAGCGAGGAGCGAGCACAGACGGGGTGGACTACATCTGCCCGCAGGGGTGAGCGATCCATCGATGCCAGCAGTCGGAGAGGATGAGGTCGGCCATCCTGCGGTAGCCGCCACTGCCAGGATGGGCGCCGTCGCCCGCCCTCACCTCCTCGATCCAGACCCGGTCACGCGCCAACTTCAAGGTGGTGCCGATGAACGGAACGCCGCGCGAGAAACACAGGGTTCCCATCTCGCCGGCAAGACTCGACGTCCGCAGCAGGTGGTCATCGCCCGCATCAATGACAGGAGGAGGGCCCACGACCAGGGGCGCGATCCCCGAATGGCGACACTGGTCCAGGATGGCTGCCAGATTGTGAAGGCTGTCGGACGGGTCGACCCGGATCTTGCCGTCCTCCTCCAAGGTGTCGTTGCTACCGCAGGAGATCACCAGCCGGTTGTCGGCGCCGGGAACCGAGCGAGCAAGGATCTCCTGCCGGCATCGACGGAGGACATCTTCGGAGGTGTTGCGCCTGATTCCCAGGTTGAAGGCAGTTATCCCACCGCCCGTCGCCTCGAGAACCCGGCCGACCCAGCCCCGATATTCCGGGTCACCGATCCCCTGAACAAAAGAGTCACCGATGAAGCAGATCCGCAACTGTGCGCCCTCAGGCACGACATGCGAGTCTTGTCGAT
The DNA here is from genome assembly GCF_040299565.1 of Spirillospora sp. NPDC000708. NCBI lineage: Bacteria > Bacillati > Actinomycetota > Actinomycetes > Streptosporangiales > Thermomonosporaceae > Spirillospora > Spirillospora sp. NPDC000708. The sequence continues at coordinate 28,753 of NZ_JBEPCJ010000031.1, read as the reverse complement.
TGATCAACAACTTCCCTTCCAAATGGTGGTACGGCGTCTCCAGCGGCGAGGACCATGCGCGCGTGCTCGCGGTACTCGGCACGACCAGGTATTGCCTGAACGACCCGACGGCAGAATCAGCACCTTTCCGATGGATTTCCTCTTGCGAAGCGACCCCGAAGTGACCCACATCCACTTCGTCAGAAATCTTCCTGACTCTGAGCGAAGAACTGCACTTCGGCCGCACCGCCGAGCACGTAGGGATCTCAGAGCCGCGTCAGCTGGACAATATGGGCGGGGGCGTATCCGGCCATGTCAGCAGCGCGGTTCCTGCAAGGTCCTCCACACGGCCGTAGGGCACCGGGCGAACGTATGCGAGGACACGGCGTCAGCAGTACCCTGGCCGGTGCAGCAGCTTAAACTCAGGCAAACCGCCGTATCCGGTGCTGCATTGCTTCCAGCGTTCAAGGTCGAAGCCGGTGGTCGTCCAACACGGTGTCCGCAGTCGCGGCGGGAGCTGCCGTCGAGCCGGCCTTCCCGGATAAACAACCCGATCCGCTGGTGGTGTGCGGCCATGTCACCGAGGCAGCCGCAGGTCCGTGCAGCTGTGTCGTTGTACGGCGTGTTCGGCGAAGGCGCGCAGTGAGGCCGTCAGGAACCGCACCGTCGGAGCCGCAAATTCGGTGGCGCTGACGGAGAATATCGCCCTCGGGGCGTGGCCCGGACAGCGCGCGGTGGCCCAGGCGTGACCGCGAGAGCGGCCGGCATCAACGCCAGTGCGATAAATGCCGCTTCCACCAGTACCGTCCGCAGCCGTCCGCAGCCCTAGCGCGTACGGTCCATAGTCGGCCTGGAAGTGGTAGGCGGCCGAGGAAAAGGCCACGGTCCTGCCAAGAATGCAGCCCTCGACCGGCGAGGTTCCGCTGCCTGCGGTTTCCTTGATCCAGTTGACCTCACCGGTATCCACGACCATCTTGACCGGGATGCCGGCGCATGTGCCCCCGATGGTCTTGGGCGGCATCTCCTTAGCCGGTTGCGGCACGGGCGGTATCGGGCCGCCGTAGGTGGCGTCACAGTCGTATCGGCGGGCCGCTCGTACTGCGGTAGCGGTGACGAGCCGCGCGGCCTGGCGCGCTTGGGCTTCCGTGAGCGACCTGGAGACTGCGGAAACCACCACGGAGGCTTGCCGGTTGGTGCAACCCAGCACCACTCCCGTATTGCTCAGGTCGGTATACCCCTCCCATCCGCCGCCGATTGCCATCGGGAGTTCATCCGTGCCGCCGTCCAGTCCGTCACGCAACAGAGCGAAGAACCCGTTGGGATTGCCTGTATTGATGAGCGTGTCGCTGACGTCACCAATGGTGAGCCGGAGGTCGCCGACGTCACAAGTCTCCCAGCGCTGTGCGAGGCTATGGTGTTCGTCGTACCACAGGGCCTTTTCGTTGCGGTCGGTGAAGACCGCGGACTCGGCCTCGGGTACGAGCCCCTGACAGTAGTCGGCGAGCTTGTGTTGGTATCGCCCACCCCTGCCCGCATCACTGAGTCGGTACCAGCCGAACGCCGCCGCTGTGATCACCACCAGCGGCAGCACCACGAACAAGGCTGCCCGCCGCAACGTCCGCATGCGATCCGCTCCCCACTCCCGACTCGGCCACAACACCCAGGGTGGCCGGTACGACGCACTTTGTATCGGATATCGCATCTCACGGCAAGACATCCCAGAGTGGCAAATAGGTATATCAAGCCTGGACTTCGTCCGGAGGTGCATGCGTATGCCAGGATTGTGCCTGCTGGACAGCGAGCCCGTCGGCCGGCTGGCCTCGAACGGAACGTGCCCTGCCATGGGGAGTCCGAGCCCCAGGAGCCGGTAATGCGGCCGCGGTGTGCGAATCAATCCTCCACATCACCGCACGGTGGCCAGTTGCTCGTGTTCGCTTCCGCTGTAGCGTCGCCGGGAACGACGCCGCAGAAGGGGTGCAAGCGACATGGCTGGTCTCCGACCAGTGGGTGTGCGTGGTGGCACTGCCCGCCGAGTTCGGTGTCGATGCGCCGACCGCGCATCGTCGTTCACCGCCTGGACGCAGGCGAGGCTGTGGCCGCTGCTGAACCGTGCGGTGCTGGACGAGTCGGGTGCGCGGCGGCAAGCGGGCTGGGCGTCGGCGATCGTGGACGCCGCAGCCGTCCGTGCGAGAAAGGGGGCGCGCTGACGCCCCCGATCCGGTCGATCGGGGCAAGAAGGGCGGCAAGATCCACGTGCGGTCCGATGCCGCCGGGCTGCCGCTGGTGGTCGCGGTGTCGGCGGCCAACGACCACGGCAGCCATGCGCTCAAGCCACTGCTGGCGGCGTTGCCGGCGATCCGATCGCACCGTGGGCCGAGTCGGCGACGGCCAGTGAAGATGCGCGCCGACAAGGGGTACCCCTCCGCCGAGCATCGAGCCTGGCTGCGGCGACGCGGAACCATGCCGCGCATCGCCCGGCCCGGCATCGAGTCCGGCGAGCGCCTCGACCGACACCGCTGGGTGATCGACGGACACCGGCCTGGCCGCTCGGCTACCGGCGCCTACCACCCGCTACGAACGCCGCGGCCGCCTGTTCAACGCCTTCCTCGTCCTCGCCGCCGCCATCACCTGCTGGAAGAAGCTCACCACATGAGACACGCTCGCAGTCTCGGCTCTGGCAGGTTCCTACGCCGACGGGCTGCTCACCGAAATGCTCGTTGACAAGTCGACTGAGCGGCAACTGAACCACATAGCGCAGAGGCGGCTGTGTCCTTTGATCAGTCGCGTCGACCGGCGCCAACGGCATCTGAGTCCGGCGCACCGCAAGGGCTGTCGCGCCTACCGCGGGATCGTGCCAGCGGCACAAGCGGGACATACCAAGTTCGCCGGCGGGGGCGTCGACGTGAGGTCGGAGTCACAGCAAAGAGGCACTTCGCAGCACCCCGCGGAGACGACCTCGGGCGACTCCGGCTCACCGGGGAGGCGTCGAACTCAAGCCACCGTTCGCGGGTGCCGACCAAGGTCAGGCGACATGCACCATCATCGGATCATCCAGCTCTCCTAACAAGTCCGCGAAGAAACGCATGGTGGACCTTAGCGTCTCTCTACGCCATTCTGTCAGCGTCCCTCGGTGCGGAGACCGCATGGCGGACTCCTCCGCCCGGCTCGCAGCGTTCGGGCGCTGAACACCCAGACCGCTGGAACAAGGGGACACACATTGGCCGACATGCGATTGATCGAGCGACACGCGGCGGCGGCGTGGCCGGCTGTCGAGAGCCGGGAAGAGGAAGGCTGGCTGCTGCGCCACACGCCCGGTGTGCCGCGCCGCCGGTCGAACTCCGCCTTGCCACTGGCACAGGGAGAAGCTCTGCTGGCGACCCTATCTCGCGTGGAGGACTTTTATACCGACCGTGGAATGCTCATCGCCGTTCAGGTGACCCCGGCGGAGGAACACGCCGCTCTGGACGAGTCGCTTGCCGAGCGGGGATATCGGCGGGCGGCGGCGACCAGAGTCTGCGTCGCACCAACCAGCACCGTAATCGACCAGTCCCGTACCTCAGCGTCGTTGGCTGTGACCCTCACCGAGCGTCCAACCCGCCACTGGCTGGACGCATACGTTGCCCTGGACGGCCACGAGAACAGCCAGGAGACAGCGGACAAGGTCCTCTCCCGTGTTCCCGGCCCCGCCGCCTACCTCAGCGTCGAACACGGCGAAGGCACAGCTGGCATGGGGCTCATCGTGGCCGCCCCCGGCTACGGCGGAGTCTTCTGCATGACCACCCACCCCGGCCACCGGCGCCAAGGCATCGCCACCTCGATCTTGCACGTCGGTGCCCGCTGGGCCGCAGCGCGCGGTGCAGGCGAGATGTACCTGCAGGTTATGGACGACCATGAGCACTACGCGGCGCGCCAAATGTACGACCGCGTCGGATTCCGCGTCTCACATACCTACCACTACCGGCTCAGGCCATGACCCAGCGCCGATGAGCAGCTGTATGCGCCGGCGGCCTGGCGGTCCGCTCGCGCAGATTCAGGCCCGGTCGTTCGCTGGCGGGGCTGTTGAAAGGCTCCGGAAGGGGAGCGGTGAGCCGGGGTCTACCGTGCCTTTCTGACATCGACCTTGATGACGTTCTCGGTCGTCGACTCTGGATGCGTCCAGATTCTGACCTGGATCTGCATAGGCAGTTCGTGATGAACATCATCGGACGCCGTGCCTCATGTTCGTGCCGACGCTCGCGCTGGCCGCAGGGCCACCGGCGCCGTCGCGGACGCCGACCCGGCGCCCACCGCCCCGTCCGAGGCCGCTTCCGCCTCGAACGGATGGACGACGGGTCGAGCGGCGGACATGCAGCGGCCCAGCCAGGGCTTCGAAACGAACTGGCCGGAGGCCGGTTTCTCCCGCCAGGCGGTGCGGCGGTCGTGCGCGCCATCGAGCAGGACGCGGGTGCGAATCCGGTTGTCCACCAGTACGGCGGCTCGCCCTGAAAGTGGCGGGCGACGATCGCGTACGCCGAGCAGGGCACGGCGGTGAGCCCGGGATTGTTGCGGCATCTCACCTCTGGACGCGGCGCGCGCTCGCTGGTCATCCTGTACGGCGGCCGGACCGTGAGCGAGGCGGCCGACCTGCCGGTGAAGCCGCTGGAGTCGCTGACGGTCACGCTGTGCCTGGCCGAGACGACCGGCCCGGCACCAGACACCTGCAGAGATGCGCAACCACCTACCGCACGTCGGCGACCACCGCGCTGACACCGACGGATCCGCCTTCCGCAAGAGCGACACCACGCACACCTGGTACTCACTGTCCGGCGTGGACCTGGTCAGCGAGCCGGCCCGCCGCGCTGACCGCGCTCGGTCAGCGCGCCCGCCGTCCAGGGCACCGCATCCTCGACCTCAGCGGCTTGCACTTGGCCGTACCCGTCTGGACGAACTGGACCTGAGCAGGGCAAACCTCCTCCGCCTCGCAGACCTGCGGTTCGACGGGCGCAGACCTGCAGGGGCGAATCTGCGGGGGAGCGACCCTGGCCGCGCCGACCTGCGGTGGGGCGCCGCCTTGCAGGGCCCGGACCTGCGGGGCACGCAGCTAGGGGGCCCGGCAGCACTGGCGAAGTTCCGGTCGGATCTAGCCGCGACCTGCGATTGAAGTGTGTCCAGGTGTGGATCGTTCCCCGTGGGTCGAATCCGGCTCTCTCACGCTCGCCTTGCTTCCTCGGCGGTGTTTTCTCCGCTTCCGCCCGATTGCGTGGCGTGGGCTCGCCTGAGGTGGGTTGGCTGGGGCGGGTGTTGATGAATGCGGCGACAATGATCGCCATCGTCAGCAGGATTCCGGCTGCCCAGGCGCAGGCGACGGCGTTGCCGTGGACCATGGCTTGGGCGAGGGCCGACGGCGTGTCCGGATGGGCGGTGAGGTAGACCGAAGCGGCGCCGGCGGCGATGGTGTTCAGCAGTGCCGTGCCGATCGAGCCGCCGATCTGTTGCGCGTGTTGACGACGGCGGAGACGATGCCGGCGTCGCGGGGGTCGCCGGTGCTGGTCGCGGTGCTCATGCTGGGTGCGAAGAGGCTTCCCATTCCCAGCCCGCAGAGGAGTATGGCGGGCAGGACGGACGCGGCGTACGGGCTGTGCGGGGACAGTTGTGTGAGGACGGTCAGGCCGGCGGAGGCCAGGACGAGTCCCGGCGCGACGATGGCCCGGGGTCGCACCCGCGAAAGGAGCCGGCGGGAGACCTGGGTCGCGGTGATGGCCGTGGCCGCGGCCACGTACGGCAGGAACGCCAGCCCGGCACGGAGCGAGGAGTAGTGCAGGACCGTCTGCAGGTGGAAGGTCCTGAACAGAACATGCCGAGCATGCCGAAGGTAGCGGTGGCCACGGCCAGGAACGCCCCCACCCGGTTACGGTCGGCGAGCACACGCAGCGGCAGCAACGGATCAGACACTTTCGACTGCACCACCACGAAGGCTGCCAACAAGACCACCGCAGCGGCCAAGAGCCCGATGATCGGGGTGGATTCCCAACCGTATGAACCAGCCTCGCCGAGGGCGTAGATCAATGCGGTCATTCCACCGCAGCCCAAGATCGCCCAGGGAAGGTCCAGCCTGACCCCGGCATGCCTTGGGGGCGTCGGGGAGCACGGTGAAGGCTCCGACCACCACGGCGGCGGCGATCGGAAGGTTCACGTACAGGCACCAGCGCCAGCCGAGGTACTCGGTGAGGGCGCCACCCAGCATCTGCCCGCAGGCACCGCCGGCCATCAGGGTGACGCTTAATATGGCGAAGGCCCTGGCTCGTTCGCGTGGGTCGTTGAAGATGGTCGTGAGCAGGGCCAGCGCCGATCGCGCGGGCTTTCTGATGGTCTAAGGCGCTTAATCGCTTTCCCTGAAGACCGCGGAGACCACACAGCTGCCACCGCCGTTCCAGCAAAGGACCATGTCATGAGGCGTATGGCCGTAGATGTCGACCACTTTCGTGTCGCAGCCGGCGTCGCCACCATCGTCGATGGTCGCCTCGACCACGATGTCTCCGTCTGCCGTGAGTTCTCGGACGTATCCGGTGACCCCGTGGTCGTCGACCCTGGTGTCGCAGACCTTGAACTTGTCCCCGTCGTCGATGAACGTCATGGAGCCACGGCCGCTCGGCAGGTAAATGCCGACGTCGGTGGCCATGGCCGGAGACGCAGCGAGCCCGGACAGCACGGCGGCAGCCGCGCCGACCAAGGCCCCGCGCTTGAGGATGATGCTCACCATCGAATACCCCCTGTTTCTCGGTTTGCGAACGACCCGGTTGGCTGACGGAAAGCCTCGGTGCGGCGGCGATCCGCAGTGGTCGCTTTGACGCCCTAATGATGACGGGGAGTGACGACTCGTGTCCTTAGCACCGGGTCCACGGTCTCTTGACAATGCGTCCGCTGAACGCCGCGACCTATCCGCGACACCGCTCTCGACACCGCCCTGGAGCAGCACGCCGACGACGAGGCGGAACTCGGCTCGCCGGCCGTGGTCATCGCGATCCCGCTCCCCGAGATCCGCCCGAACCACAGGGTCCGCTGCCAGGAGCACATCGGCGTGCACAACGAGAGGGTCGAGTGCCGGTGGCCGTACAGCGTCACCGCCGACGGGAACGAGCCGGAGGTCGGCCGCCCCTACCGCGTTACCGACTGACCGCCGCGCGCCGGCGTCGCCGAGATCCTTCCGGGCGCCCGGGAATCTCATCCCTACGCCCAGTGCCCATGCATCGTAAGGGCCCGCGCCCGCCCGTGGAGAGCACACCGTACAGAACATTGCGTGTACTTCTGCGTTCGATGACACACAACCGATCGCGTCCCGCTTGCGGAAGCGGGGTCCTCGGCACGGCGTGGAAGCCCAGGGCGACGATCGGTAGCCGTCGTTGTCGTCAGCGGCGCCGTTGTTGTGGTCGCGGCGCCCCGCGCGCTGATCGGCTACTGAGCGCACGCCCTGGCGGAGACCGCTCGCGCCCGGGCGCCCCTGCAGCGGCCCTCATACTGGTGAGCGTGACTGGTGGTGGCCTGGCCGAGCATCCCGATCCCCGGTTTCGTCCCGATCCGTTGCCGCTACGCGGCCGGGCGCGGTGGTGACCGGCGTCAGTCGGCGCGCGGGGATCGGATACGCCATCGCCCGTCGCCTGGCCTCGATGGGCGCCGGCCTCTTCCTGCATCATCACGTTCCCCATGACCGGGCCCAGCCCTGGGGCCGACCCCGCAGGGTTGCAGGCCGTCATGGACGGCGTCGCTCAAGCCATGGCCGACCCACAGGCCGCCCTCGCCCACCGTGGCCTCGACCTGACCGACCCCGACGCACCTGAGCAGCTGATCGCGGTCGCGCGTGCCGAACTCGGGCACCTGGACATCCTGATCTGCAACCACGCCCGCAGCGGCGGCGACGGGGCACTGGGCGACCTGGACGCCGCCATGCTCGATGCCCACTGGGCAGTCAACACCCGCTCCACCATCCTGCTCACCCAAGCCTTCGCCGCACAGCACGACGGACGCACCGGCGGACGCGTCGTCTTCCTCACCTCCGGCCAGGACCTGGGCCCCATGCGCGACGAAGTCGCTTACGCCGCAGCCAAGGGCGCCCTGTCTTCGGTCACCCGCACCCTGGCCGACCAGGCCATCACCCTCAACACCGTCAACCCCGGCCCTCTCGACACCGGCTACGCCACCCCGGGGGGCCTGGAAGCCATCCAGAACCGCTTCCCCGCCCACCGCTGGGGACGTCCAGACGATCCCGCCCGCCTGATCGCCTGGCTCACCACCGACGACGCGATCTGGATCACCGGACAGATCACCAACACAGAAGGTGGCTTCCGCCGCCACAACTGACGAACACGCGCCCCTCACGCCCACCGGGTCGACGCTCGCTCACCAGTACACCCTCAAGCGGTGGCTCCGTCCCCCGACCGGCCGCACCGGCCGAAACCTCGGCCGGTGGGGCGGGAACGAAGCCGCCGGCTGATCCGCCGCCGCGACACCGGGGCTGTGGGCGATCCCCGGCGGGATGGTCGAGCCCAGCAAGACCGTAGAGGCGGCGATGCGCCGACGAGCTGCGTGAGGGGGCGGACTCGAGATCGGCGACGTCATCCCGGTGATCCTGGCCCACACGCACGTCGACGACCTGCGCGAGACCGACCACGCCTGGATCGCCACCACCGCAGGCCTGTTCCGCGAGCCTCGCCTGGTGAACGTGGGCGCCGGCGACGACGCCGACGACACGACCTGGTGCCCCCTTCACCGACCTGGCCGCCGTCGACAAGGCGCTCGCCACCCCAGCACGGTGGCGAACTGTACGCCGCGCACCACTCGCTGCGTGCCTGCGCGCTGGATTACCTCGCCCATACTGAGGTCGCCCGAGCCGGGCCCGGACGCGCCGGTCTCGGCCATCGTTATCTGGCTCTATTGAGCAAACACGCTGGTCACAGGCTCAGCACGGTGTAAGGCATGTCAGTCACGTAGTAGTTCTTCGAGCTGCGCCCCGAGGTCTGCCTGGGTTCGTTGGACGGCCTGGCGGGGGTGCCACCGGAATACGGCGGAAAGGGGTCGCGAGGTGGCGCTGACCAGACTGAAGTGCGGCTCTGTCTCGTCCTTCCATCGCGGTTTGCACAGCTCAGGGCGTTTGCGGTGTGCGGTCATGGCCTTCCGGCCCACGCTCGGCACGGCTGTCCACGGATGAAGGCCGTCGCGACCAAACTGGGCGTCAAGCATGCCGAGACGGTGCGCAGTTGGGTGCGTCAGGCCGAGGTCGACGCCGGCGCCCGGCCGGGGACCACGACCGAGGAGGCTGCGGAGCTCAAGCGCCTCAAGCGCGAGAACGCCGAGCTGCGTCGGGCGAACGAGATCCTGAAAGCGGCGGCGGGTTTCTTCGCGGTCGAGCTCGGCCGGCCACACAGGTACTGACCGCGTTCATCGACGCATTCAAGGACGCATTCAAGAAGGTGTTCGGGGTCGAGCCGATCTGCCGGGTGCTGTCTGCGCACGGCACCAAGATCGCACCGTCCACCTACTACGCCGCCAGGTCCCGCCCGGCCTCTGCCCGAGCCGAGCGTGACGCATGGCTCAAGAGCGAGATCACCCGCATCTACACCGACAACTACCGGGTGTATGGCGCTCGCAAGGTCTGGCGGCAGCTTCAGCGCGAGGGCCATGCCGTGGCGCGCTGCACGGTCGAGCGGTTGATGCGCGAGCTGTGCCTGCACGGTGCCCGCCGCGGCCGCAAGGTCCGCACCACCGTCCGCGACGACGGGCATGAGCGTGCCGCCGATCTGCTGCGGCGCGACTTCACCGCCCCCAGCCCGAACCGTCGTTGGGTAGCCGATTTCACCCACGTGACCACGTGGGCCGGCGTCGTCTATATCGCGTTCGTGGTCGACATCTTCTCCCGCGCCGTCGTTGGCTGGGCCGCGGTGACCAGCAAGCGGACCCGGCTGGTGCTGGACGCCCTCGACATGGCGCTGTGGCGACGCGATCGAGCCGGACGACCCGTTGGGCCCGGCCTGGTCCATCACAGCGACGCCGGGTCGCAATACACCTCTTTCCAGTTCACCACGCATCTGGTCGACGCTGGGATCGACGCCTCCATCGGCACCGTCGGCGACGCGCTGGACAACGCGTTGATGGAGTCGGCGATCGGGCTCTACAAAACCGAGCTGATCAAATCTGGTGGGCCGTGGAAGAACCTGACCGGCGTCGAGCTGGCCACCGCCGAGTGGGTCGACTGGTACAACACCACCCGACTGCACGGTGAGATCGGCCATATCCCACCCGACGAATACGAGGCGCTCCACTACTCCCAAAACCACACAGAGCTGCAGGTCACAGCCACAACCTAGAGCCTCCATCGAAACCGGAGCGCTTCAACCGCCTGAATGATGGCGGACGTTCAAAGGTCGACTCTTCAATGGGGCGAGTTTCGAGGCTGGGGCTGATATGACATCGGCCGCCGTGACGGATGTCGCCAGGGGGCACGTGCCACCGCCGGGCTGGCGTGTCGAGCCGTCTGAAGGGAGCGAGGGCCGCTTCGTTCGCGACTCCGGTCTGGCGAACGGTGCCTCAGGGCCTACCGCGCGTCGAGGAAGCGTCGAAAACGATCTTGGATTCAAGGGGTCAATGCATCACCGAGAATGATCTTGATCATTACGGAGGTGCGGGTGCGGGACTACGGGTTCTCCACAGCTCAACAAGAGGAGCTGTGGGGGCGCTGGCGTAGCGGTGAGCCACTGGGCGGCATCGCCAGGAGCATGGGAGCGCAACTGCAGCACGTGCGGCGATTCCTGCTGCAGACCGGTGGGCTGAGGAGCCCGCCGCGCTGCCGGTCGCTGCGGCACCTGGCGGGTGAGGAGCGCGAGGAGATATCCAGAGGCATCGCTGCGGGCAAGTCCGCCAGAGCCATCGCCCGCGGGCTGGGCCGTCCGGCCTCGACGGTGTCGCGAGAGATCGCCCGCAACGGCGGCCGGGAAGGCTACCGCGCCGGCGCAGCCGGCGCTGCCGCCGAAGTCCGCGCTCGTCGTCCCAAGCAGGCCAAGCTCGCAGGACGCCCGGATCTGCGGGTGATGGTTGAGGAACTACTCGGGCAACGGTGGTCGCCGCAGCAGATCAGCGGCCGGCTGTCGACGGCCACCCACAGCCCGATCATCAGTCCGAGCCCGATGGTGGTGCCGACCTGCCCTGCCTGGCAACGACCACCGCTCCTACACCCACCCTCGTTGAAGAAGATCAGCGGTCAAGAGGATCGCCGCAATGATCGCCACGCCGCTCACCGTAGCGGCGGGTCCATCGCGGTCGAGGTGGCCATGAACGTTCTAGTTTCGACGCCGACGGCGTTGCCACTTCGCCAGGACGCACCTGGGGCTGGAGGTGGGTGCCGGGCGGAGGGCCGACACGATCTGGTCTCGTCCCTGTGCCGGCGGGGTCGCGGTTTGTACGGTCGAGGTGGTGTGGGCCCGTTGGGGGCGGGTTCGTTCTAGGTGCCTGTCCCCTGTGACCGTAGGGGTGTGGTCTCGATGTCCGGCGAAGCCGGGATGGGCGTGAGCGAGGGGGTCGTGCCCGCGACCGGAGGAGAGCGAGCGGCCCGGCGTGCCGGGCCGGACCTCGAACGCATGGCGGCGATGTTCGCCAAGGCCAAGCGCCTGGACAGCACCTGGCCGCTGTTCGCGCGGGGGCTGGACCCGGCGGTGGAGACCGAGTGGTTGCGGAGCCGGTACCGGCTGATGGCGGTCCAGGCCGCGAAGCGTTCGGTGCGTCGGGACAACATCGATGGCAATGTGGCATTCGTGTGGTTCCCGGCAACGCTCGTCGGGGCCCTCGCCGTCTTGATCGGGATATTCCAGATCGGCTGGTGGGGCTTCGCCGAGGCGGTCGCCGCGATCGGGCTGTTCATCCCGGTCGCGGTGTGGAGCGAGCGGCGACGCGACAACGGCCGGTTCCTCGGCGGCCTGATCGACGCTCTGCTCACCGCGGTCACCGTCGGATTCATCCTGCTGGCGCTGTATGTCCGGTACGCCGACGGCCCGGCGCGGGTGGTGGACCTGAAGCACGCATGGTGGATGCCCGCCATCCAGGGCATCGGCACGGCCACCGTGGCGCTCGTGGTGGCGGTGATGCCGTTCATGGTGAACGGCTGGCTGGCCGATCGCGCCGGACCCGCTCCCCCCACCGAGGCGCTGTTCGAGCAGCTGACCACCATCCTCACCCGCCTGAAACCCGACCGGCGGGGACAACTGCACCCCCAGGCGCAGCGGGAGATCCTGACCGCGCTGGGCAAGACGGCCTCCGTTCTCCGCAGCGGGATGCCCGCAGCCGCGCTCGGCGGCACCCAGCTGACCAGGGCGGTCGTCCGCAGCCGCGCAGTCGAGGCCTCCCAGGCGGTCACCGACCTCCAGCTGTGGATCGCCCTGCCGTCCGCGACCAGCCATGAAGACTTCCGGGCCCGGATCTGTGACCTGCTGCGCGCCGTCCTGACCGGCGAATACGACCGGCTCCCCGTCCGGGAGAACACTCCCGAGACCGTACGCAGAGCCTGGCACGCCCGCCTCCTGGACGGCACCCGGACCCTCATCATCGCCGCCCTGCCGATCACCGTCCTGCTCCTCGCCCAACGGCTGGGCCTGACCCTGCCCTCCCCCTACGGCGCCGGAGCCACGATCGCCGCCTCGGCGTGGGCCGTCATCGTGGTCCTGGGCTGGCTGGACCCCAACTTCTCCACCCACCTGAACGCCACCCGAGACCTGACCGCCCTCAACCCCTTCTCCCGCGGCCCTGGCAACAATCAGAACAGATGAACCGCTGACCACCTGACTCCGCTGCCCGCGCGCCCAGACAGGGGTACAGACGAAAGCCCTCGCCCCACAGTGACGAAAGAGCTTCGGGTGCCGCATAACGAGCGCGTCGCCAGTCCCAAGCTGGCGGTTCTACTCGGGTGCTCTCAGGGGCGTGGGCTTCACGGCTCGCTCGCCGGGGACCTCGCTCATGTCGGTCGCGCGGCGCAGCAGCGGGTACCGCTCGGCAACCGGCACACCTCGCCGTGACGCCGCTCACGCAGGCCATGCACGCCATGGACAGCATGGACAGCATGGCGTCGTCGGTGACGGTGGCGCCGCTGATGGTTTTGTTCGCCTTGCTTTGGGTCCGGTGTGGTGTGGCGTCCCGGGCGGCCCACCCCGTTCGTCCCGATTCGCTCATCAGGCATGCCAATGTTCGACGTCCTTGCCCTTGGCCAGATTACGGACGACGATCTTGCCGCTGGACGTGCCGAACAGAACGGATCTGCCGTCCGGGCTGAGCGCCGCGGTGGTGACGAAGCCCGTATCGGACCCGGGCAACCCGGAGGCCGAGCGCTGAGGTGACGGGGTCAGCCTCCAGTCCTTGACGTCCCCTCCGCCCTGGGCGAGCAGGTGGGTGCCGTCCGGAGTGAACAGCAGCCGTTCGATGGCCTGGGAAGTGTCGAGGGTGCCGATCTGCCGCTGCAGGGCGACGTTCCAAAGGGTCACCGTCGGAGTGCCCTCCAGGGCGAGACTCCGGCCGTCGGGGCTGAAGGCCATGGTGAGGGGCGGGTCGCTGGTCATCGGTGGGGTCAGCGTGCCGATCTGGCTCCGTGCGGAGACGTCCCACAGCGTGACGCCCGGGCCTTCCATGCCGGTGCAGGCGAGCGTGGTGCCGTCGGGGCTCACCGTGGAGATCACACAACCCTCGTCTGGAACGATCTGATCTGTGCGCGGGTCCTTGCCGATGCGCCAGACGAGGTGGTCCCCGTGCTCGCCGAATGCCGTGAGCCTTCCGCCGCCGGAGTCGAAGGTCAGGCGGCTCGCGTCACTGAAATCGTTCGTCTTCGCGATCTGTTTGTGAGTCTCGAGGTTCCACACCGCCGTAGGCCCGTCCGACGGTGACATGGCGAGTTCTCGGCCGTCCGGACTGAGCGCCATGGCGACCGGATCCTCAGTGCTGTCGCCGCCGAGGTGAAGCGTCGAGATGCGCCGGTGGGTCCGCACGTCGTAGACCCGGATCTGCTTGTCGCCGAGGGCGATCGCGACCGTCCGGCCGTCCGGGCTGAAGGCCGCGCCGGTCGGGTGAGGGGGGTCCGAAGGGGCGGCGGACGGGGAATCCGTGGGGTCCGGGGTCCCCGGCGGATCCGTGATCAGGTAGCTGGGGAACGGGGCCGGAGAGCCGGTCGCGCTGCCGGCCGATGGGTCGGTGTCAACGTTGAGCAAGGCCGCGAGGCACCCCAAGCCCACCAGCACGCACACCAGGACCGGCACCAGCCGCCGAACCCGTTCCTGCCGAAGCGAGGCGGGCGGCTGCTTGATCGGCGGCGCCGGCCGCGTGGTCACGTACCTGGTCCTCGGCTGCGGCGCGGCGGACGCGGGCGCTGCGGCCGACCTGGGCGGTGGGGTGGACGCGGTGACGGCCGAGCCCGCATTGCCGGCGGGCGGGGAGGGCGCCTTTCCGGCACTGGCCGGCGACGCGGGCGCAGCCGGTGCAGCCGGTGCAGCCGGCGTCACCGGCGCGGGCGGCGGGGCGTTCTCCGGGGCGGCGTGGAGGATGCGGTCCAGGGCGGCGGCGACTTCGTCGGCGTCGGCCCGGCGCTCCGGGTCGCGGACGAGGAGCGAGGCCAGCACCGGGGTGAGCGGTCCCGCATTGCGCGGGGCGGGCGGGTCCTGGGTGAGCAGGGTCAGCAGGATCGACGCGTAGTCCGGGCCCTGGTAGGGCGGGCGGCCCTCGACCGCGTTGAAGAGTGTGGCGCCCAGCGACCACAGGTCTGCGGGCGGCCCGGCGGCCTCGTTTCGGGCCTGTTCGGGGGCGACGAACGCCGGGGTGCCGCTCATCTCGCCGGGCGCGCCGGGAGTCCGCTGCCCGCGCTGCCGGGCGATGCCGAAGTCGGTGATGACAACCCGGTCGCGGTCGGTGACGAAGACGTTGGCGGGTTTGAGGTCCCGGTGCACGATCCCGGCCGCGTGGGCCTCGCGGAGGGCGGCGAGCATCTCGGCGCCGATCTCCGCGGCCCGGCGCGGTGGCAGCCTGACCTCCTCGCGGAGGATCTCGGCGAGCGAGCGGCCCTTGAGCAGCTCCATCACGATCATCGGGGAGCCGTCGTGCTCGATGACGTCGAACACGGTGACGATGCCCGGATGGCTGAGCGCGGCCGTCGACCGCGCCTCGTTCATGGCGCGCTCCGCCAGTTCCGCGGGCTCGTCCTCGGCCGCGAGGAGGATCTCCTTCACCGCCACGTCGCGGTTCAGCAGCTCGTCCCGCGCCCACCAGACCCGGCCCATGGCCCCCTGCCCGATGACCGAGAGCAGCCGGTAGCGACCGTTGATCATTTCCCGCCCGGCGTCAGGCACGCCCCGTCACCCCGTCCACCAAGATCTACGACCCAGCGTGCCTTCGACGCCATGCCCATGGCAACAGTTCCCGGGCGGATCACGGTCGGCGGCGACATTTCCCCTGCGCCGTGGCGCCGTCATAGGGAGTTGACCGCGCGGGCCGGGACGGGCAGGCTGCGGGGGCCGCACCGCCAGCCGCGGCTATCCCCGCGCGATCAACAACCTGGCCATCCAATCCCTGTCGGCCACCTTCATCGCCGACAAGACCGTCGTCGACGAAACCGCCGCCCGCCCCGCCGTCAACGACGGTCATCGCGACAGAGCGACCACCACCGCGCCAACCTGCACACCACGGCGCCGCCACGACGCCCCTGGCGGGGCCTTCGCGCACAACCACGTCCTCACCAGCAATGACGCCGTCGCCCTCAACCTGAGTGATCGCTAACACCTCAACCAAGAGCCGGGATCCTCGAACAGGCACTAAGTGATCGTTTCCGGACGCCCTCTCTCCCCGCGCCCCATGAGGAGGCAAGCGCGGGGTCTTCGTTCGGGCGATCCTCGGGCGCAAGGCCGGTGAGGCCGGGTAGTTCGTTCGGGCGTGACAACTTCGTTGAGCGCGCCAGGGCCAGCGCCCCGTGACGCCACTGAGCTGCCCCGTGACACCACAGACCCCGCGCCCGACGGTGAAACTGCGGAGGCCGGCCCCCCGGAGAACGGCGGGGCGTTCCTCCTCCCCCAGATCGCCACCGTGAGGAGCGCCGTCGAAGACCTGAACGTGACCGCCGGAGTGTTCGACATGGCCGCCGGCGAACTACTCCGTTCCCTTGCCTGCGAAGACCGGGCCACCCCGCGAACCGAGCGCGATCAGTCGTACATGGACATCCTGCGAAAGGAGACCGGTGCATCCGACGACGCCATCCTGGCCGCACTGGCCGACATCGCCGCCGACCTGCTTGGGCTGGTAGACGACCGACTCAGGCAGCACCCCAACGACAGCGAAGTCGAACAAGAGGAACCCGCTGCCGAGCCTCCTGGACAGGACAGCGCTCTCGCCGGCCTCCCTTCGGACAGCGCCCGAATCCGCCACGCAGTGCAGGAGCTGGGGCTTGGACTGGACGCTCGTCCGGCGACCATAGCCCGCTGGCTGCAGGAACGAGGGGTGATCGTCTCCGGAGAGAACATCCGAAGCGTCATGAGACGTCTCCGGACCGCTGACGCGAAGAAGCGGGACGCGCACAGGGGACGGCGTTCCGGGGCCCGATAGGCCGCACTTGCTTCTCGGGCCTACCGGGCCCCGGAACGCCATCCCGCCGCCCACCGCGCAGGGCAGACCCTCTACCGACCCCTCTACCAGGGGCCTACCGAGGTAGGGGGTCACCTTGTGAAGCGTCGCGGCGAGCTCGCAGCGGCTGCCGCGACGAACCAGCGCGTCTATCTGTTCGTGGGCCCGACCGCCTGCAGGGCCGCTCCCCCTGCCGGTCAGTGAGTGAGGTCGTCGACGACCCTCGCAGCGAACACCTGGCGGGGCCCCACAGCGCCCTCCGCATCCCCGACACGACCTCACCCGGCTAACTCCCGGACGTCTTCGAGCTGCTCAGCGGGCGAGTGAGGTCCTGGCCGGCGGCGGGTGAGGAACCTAACCCGCCGAAGGGTCTGGGCTCACTCGGCGGCGGCTTCTCCCAAGGGCCCACCACGCCGTCAGCGCTGAGCTGCAGGCGCGGCACGTCGGCGTACGCGGCCGGCGGCTCCAACGGCAGGACCGAGCTGCCGCGCACCTCGGCCAGGACCCGGTGCGCCGCCGGCGGCTCACCGGCGACACGTGGATAGCCGACGATCCCGAGCCACTCGCGGGTCCGTTCCTGCCAGACCCACCCCAGCAGGTGGGCAGGCTGCATGTCCCGCCCGGTCCCCAGCTGGACCAGCGGCAGACACGAGACCACGTCCTCCCAGCGCACGGGTGGGAGGCTACTGCCTGCTCACATGTGGGCTGCCAAAAGGTGGCGCCTACACGTACCGCGCGTGACGGTACGTGTGGGCGCCTCCCGAAATTCCCGAACCCTAGGTGGACTCCTGGCTGGGGTCGAGCGCGGCGGCCTCGACTTCGTCCAGCAACGCGCGCAGCTCGGCGACCACGGCGCGGGCCTCGCCGGGTGTGGCCTTGGCGGCGACCTGGAATGCGGGCCGGGTGACCGCGCGCCGCACGAGGGCGCGGAGCCGCTCGGCCTCGGCGGTCCACTCCGCAGCCGGGTCGGCGGGCTCGGTGGCGAGGATGCTGGCGAAGGTGGACGAGCTAATTAACTATTACGTCGTAGGTTGTGGCTGACTGTCGATGCTCCTGGCTTGTTCGGGGCTGCTTGTGCGTGAAGCCAGTCCAGTGCTGCCGGGGCGGAGTTCAGGACGGAGATGTGTCCGTCATCTGCAGACAGTCGTAGGTGTGCTGTGGGGCAGTTGCGGGCGAGCCATCGGCCATGGGTGCAAGGGGCATTCCGGTCTTGTTCCCCGTGCAGTATCAGGACCGGTGCGGTGATGTCGGCCGGGGCGAAGCCCCAGGGCGCGACGTAGGCCAGGTCGTCATCGATGAGCCCGTCGAGGCCGTTCTCGAGGGCCCGGTCGACGATGTCGCCGAACCAGGACCACGGGCCGGTGAGTGCTGCGTGGTCTGCCGGAGTGAACATGTCCGGGTCGTACTCGGCGTTGGTCTGGTAATGCTTGTTTGGCCGCGCGGCCGGAGACGGCTGCCCGTAGGGAGGTTGCGGTGGAGGTCGTCATGCCGGAGAACCAGTCGAGTCCATCGGCGTCGAACGGGGCCAGGGCGGCGATGCTGATCACGGCGGTGACCCGGTCGGGCAGCAGTGCTCCGCAGGCCAGAGAGTGTGGACCGCGCCGGAGTGCCCCATGACCGCGAACCGCGCAATGCCGAGCGCGTCGGCGACGGCGATGACATGGACGGCAGCGGACGCTACGTCCCGGTCCGGGGCCGGCGCGGAGCCGCCGTAACCAGGCCGGTCGTAGCCGACCCAGCGGATACGGTGCCGGTCCGCGGTGGAGAACAGGGGTTGCGGAGGCGCGCCGATGTTCGGTGTGCCGTGGCGCCAGAACACTGTGAGGGGATCGGCGGCGTCTTCGGAACCGGTGTCGTAGACGCGCAGACGGCGACCATCAGCCACGTCGATGTCGAATTCGGCGACTCCCACAGACGAGACCATATCGATCACAACCGACATGCCATGGTCTCTCGTTCACGCCGTACATGGCCCCGACCTCCGCCGAGGGCGTGCGGTCTCAGACGATCGACCGCTCGACGTCGGCCCATCAACCCGTTGTCGTGGTGCACGCCGACCTCCTCAACCCGGAACCTGTGTGGTTCCGCCCACAGAGATCATCCAGATACCCGCCGAGCGCGGCGCCCGGCTCGTCTTTCTCTGCCCGAGCGCAGGGGACACGCCCTGCAGCGGCGCGAACTCCACCCACCCCGTTCGGCGTCGGCTTCACCGCTCTAGGATTCCAATCGTCCATCGCCCCCATGTACGCGATAACAAGCTATTCCCGCGTACATGCACGCTGAGCCTGTCCCTGCCGAAAACCTCGTCCGTCCAGGTCAAGCGGCATGTTCGTACTCGTTGAGGATCCCGCCCAGACGTTGCCTTCTTCGGATGTCCAGGTGGGCGATCTCGTCGGGTTCGGTGATCGGCGCAGGCAGCGGCTTCAACGGGCGGGCGTTGGCGATGCCTTGATGAGGCCGATGCTGGTTGAAGAAGGTCTCGAACTCGCGGAGGGCGTCGAGCAGGTGCCGCTGGTTCCAGATCAGCGTGCGATCCAGGAGCTCGCGGCGGCAGGTCTGCACCCACCGCTCCATCACCGCGTTCATCCTCGGTATCCGCACCCCGGTCAGCACCGTCTGGATACCGGCATCGGCCAGGACCACGTCGAACAGGTCGGGGAACTTGCCGTCCCGGTCGCGG
This sequence comes from Spirillospora sp. NPDC000708, assembly GCF_040299565.1. Classification (NCBI taxonomy): domain Bacteria; kingdom Bacillati; phylum Actinomycetota; class Actinomycetes; order Streptosporangiales; family Thermomonosporaceae; genus Spirillospora; species Spirillospora sp. NPDC000708. The sequence continues at coordinate 9,489 of NZ_JBEPCJ010000031.1, read as the reverse complement.
ATCAAGAACCGTGCCCGGCAGCCGGCATCCTCAAGGTCCATGACCAGGTTCCGCGCCGCCTGGGTCACCCACGCAGCGGTCGGATGAGCGGTGGCACCCAGAACCCGGATGCGGCGGGTGTGGTGCTCGATGACCGCCAACACATGCATGTGGGCGCCGGTGAGGGTCACGGTCTCCAGAAGATCGCACGCCAGCAGCGCCTCGGCCTGCGACCGCAGGAACCCGGCCCAGGTGGTGGCGGAACGCTCGGGCGCCGGATCGATACCGGCGTCCTTGAGGATCTCCCAGACCGTGGAGGCCGCGACCTGGACGCCGAGCACCAGCAACTCACCGTGCACCCGCCCATAGCCCCAGCCCGGGTTCTCCCGCACCAAACGCAGCACCAGCAGCCGGATGGAGCGAACGGTCGGTGGCCGGCCCGGCCGCTTGGGTTCGAGCGGGCAGCGTGCCTACCGGTGACCTGGTCGCGGTGCCAGCGCAGCACCGTCTCCGGCCGCATCAGTAGCCGCATCTGCCGCAGCGCGCCAGAAGGTAACCGGTGCAGCAGCGCCGCGAGCAGCGCCCGGTCCACCGCAGTGAACCGCACTCGCTTTCCGATGAGCTGGCGCTCCAGCACGGCAATCTGATGCCGCAGCACCAAGATTTCAGCATCCTTCTCCCGATCGGTCATCGGGAAAAGGTGCAGCACCGCGAACGTGTTCGCCACGGTCAGATAGGCCAGTCGCAAGAGCACAACCGTTCATCATCCCACGCCGAACGCCGTTCCGTTGTCTGCTCTGCAACTGACCGAGCCCCACGTCGGAGCCCGTCACCTCCTATGCCCCTCACCTACACGGACGCGGTTTTCGGCAGGCACACATGCGGTGCGTCACCTCGTCCAGCGTCGCGGGCGGCTCGGCGGGGATCTGTCCGGTGGCGTTGGCGATGCGGGTGAGCTGGTTGAGGTTGCGGCCGACCGCGTCCAGCGAGGCCCGCACCGTCTCGATCTCCCATCCCAGCGTGCGCCGGTCGACGGCCGGCACCTGCCGCTGACCGTCCATGACGGCCAGCGTCGTGGTGATCAGCACCTGCGGGACGGTCAGGCCCGCGGCGGCCGCCGTCCTTCCGCAACCGCTGTGTCTCGTGATCATTCCCGTGCCGGATCGATCTAGACTTGTTCGAGGACAAGCGGAACTATCGACGGTGAGCGCCACCTCAGTTGCGTCCGGCGTTACGCATTGCCAGAGGGGACCCTCACCCGGCAATAACCAGGTGGGGTCACGCTGAATTTTAAGGACGACTCAAGCGGTTACCAGGCAGTTGCCAGAAGACGCGACGAGGTCACCGTTCTTCATTTGCACATACATATCGTAGTGGTTTCCTTCGGTCAGGTCCCCGGTCGCCCACGGACTATAGTAGGGAGCATTGTGCCCCACAGTGGTGGCAGTGCGGCCGGTACTCAGATTTGCCACCACGCCCCAGCCATCGGCGAGGCCGTCGTACGCTCTGAGCGCGTCACCTGGCCAGCTACCGGACGGATCACCGTTCCACATAGCATAGCCGGCGTATTTGCCGCCGTTGTAGACTCGGATAATTTTGGCCTTGGTGGCAGAGTTGTACACTTCGCACGAGTACGTGAAAGTGGCGGCGTTCGCCGCGGTCGCGCTGGCCACAATGGTCCCGGTGGCGAATAGCGTGGTAGCCGCGAACAGCGCACCTAGACGAGGTTTGATCTCCATCTTACCCTTTCAGAAGGTCCTGCGATTGGCATAGTGTCGCCGCAACCGGATCGAGGAGGATTCCCCGAGCCTCATTGAGCCGGGGCTTCCGCAGTCAACGCCCCGGCGACCGCGACCTGGTGCTGCGCGGCGCACCAGTCCCTTCAAGGACTGTCCAGGTCGTGGTCCAAGGCGCCACCTTCGGCCAACCGCCAAAACCCCGGCCCGATCCTCCCGGCCTCCACGGTCCACCAGGACCAGACGCCAGCAACGCCACGGCAGCCGAGCCATCGTGGCCCTCGGCGGGGTGCGGGTCGAGGTTGATCAAGTCCATGGATCCTCTTCTCTGGGTGCTGTGTGGATGCTTCCCCTCCCCCGGGGTTTCGGGGGTTTCCGGTGTAGAGGGGGGAGGGGCCGGGTGGCCCGGGCGGGTGTCTTGCCTGGCGAGGTGGGCGGGCTACTCGCCCGAGCCACCCCCTTGTCAGGTGTTGATGGCGGCGTGGATGTCCTCCAGCCAGCAGCCGCGGCGCCGCTCGCCGCCCCGGACGAACTTGGCGTCGCGGGGCCGTACGCCGTGTTCGCGGAGCGCCTCGGCGAGTGCGGTGGGCCCGCCGTAGCCGAGCGCCTCGGCGAGGGTCTCGGAGTGCATCCGGGTGTCGCCGGCGTCCTCGATTCCGGCACGCCCTCGACGTCCACGCGGTAGTGCCCGTAGGCGCTGACGGCGGCCTCGGCCTTGCGCCAGTCGTACCCGTCCCGCCAATGCTCGACGAGCCCCTGGAGGTAGGAGCGCTTCACGCCGTAGTAGCCGTCGTCGTCGTTGCCGGCCTCGTCCGGCCAGCGCGTCAGCGCCAGCCGCTGCCGCAGGTCGTCGAGCACGCCGTCGGGCACGTGGATCGGTTCCGGTTCCAGCGGGAACGGGCTGGTCATCGTCGCGCCCTCGATGGGCCCGATGCCGCGTGCACAAGAGGCCTCAGCAGGCGAAAGAATGACTGGCTTCTCCCCATAGTGTGCATATTAGCCTCGCCACTGGCGCCCCTCTTGCCAAAGAATGCACCGACCTTGTCGATGCATCGCCAAATCGCACCGGCCGAGCCCTAAAAAGCAGTCGATCACTACCTGAAGCACACCTCACCGGCCTGTGTCCTCAAAGCACGAGAAGGAGACGGATCGTCAAGAAGAGAGCACTCATCAACAAGGACATCCCAAATAGGACGAGCTATCATAACCGCCTTCCCTCAACTGTTCCGGTGCAGAGGAGAACATTTCGGTGGCGTCTCGGACTCATCGCGGGCCGCCCCTGTCCCTGCCGAAAACCTCATCCATGCAGGTCAAGCGGCATGTTCGTACTCGTTGAGGATCCCGCCCAGCCGTTGTCTTCTTCGGATGTTCAGGTGGGCGGTCTGGTCTGGTTCGGTGATCGGTGGAGGCAGCGGCTTCAATGGGCGTGCGTTGGCGATGCCCTGGTGAGGCCGATGCTGGTTGTAGAAGGCCTCGAACTCGCGGAGGGCGTGGAGCAAGTGCCGCTGGTTCCAGATCAGCGTTGCGGTCGAGGAACCCTCGGCGGGAGGTCTGCACCCACCGTTCCATCACCGCGTTCATCCTGGGCATCCGAGCCCCGGTCAGCACCGTCTGGATGCCGGCATCGGCCAGGATCGCGTCGAACAGATCGGGGAACTTGCCGTCCCGGTCGCGGATCAAGAACCGTGCCCGGCAACCGGCGTCCTCCAAGTCCATGACCAGGTTCCGCGCTGCTTGCGTCACCCACGCTGCGGTCGGATGAGCGGTGGCTCCCAGGATTCGGACGCGGCGGGTGTGGTGCTGGATGACCGCCAGCACGTACATGCGGGCGCCGGTGAGGGTCACGGTCTCCAGGAAGTCACACGCCAGCATTCGGCTTGGGAGCGCAGGAAGCCGGCCTAGGTCGTGGCGGAACGCTTAGGTGCCGGATCAACGCCGGCATCCTTGAGAATCTCCCAGACGGTAGAGGCGGCTACCTTGACGCCGAGCACCAGCAACTCGCCTGCACCCGCCGGTAGCCCCAAACCGGGTTCTCCCGCACCAGGCGAAGTACCAGCAACCGGATGGAACGGACGGTCGGTGGACGGCCCGGACGCTTGAGTTTCGAGCGGGCGGCATGCCGGCCCGCAATCAGGTCGCGGTGCCAGCGCAAGACCTTGTCCGGCAGCACCGACAACCGCATCCGCCGCAGTGAACCGCGCCCTCTTCCCGGCCAGCTGGCGCTCCAGCACGGCGATCTGATGCCGCAACACCAAGATCTCTGCGTCCTTGTCCCGATCGGTCATCGGGAGAAGGCGGAGGGCCGCGAAGGTATTAGCCACGGTCAAGTAGGCCAGTCGCAACAGCACAGCCGCACATCATCTCGCGACGACCGCCTCGCCACACTCCGTCGCTGCGAACCGATCAAGCCCCGCACCAGAACCCACGCCCTGCAGGCCTCACCTGCACGGACGTAATTTTCGGCAGGCACAGCCTTGGCGGCGTCCGCCAGCAGGAAGACCGAGTCGATGACGGCGCGCAGCCCTCCCGCCTCCGCCAGTACGGCGACCTGCTTCATGGACGCTCGGTCGGCCTCGACGAGCATCCCCGCCGCACGTACTCCGTACCGCTCGACGTCCAGGTCTCTGACGCCGCCCGGCGGCCCTCGCTATCCGGACCACCGCCAGCGAACACCATCACCATGGCCTCCACCGGAACCCCGCGCGAGCGTCCAGAACGCCACGATGCATACACTTTCGGCCACTGGGCGGTCGACACCGCCAGACGCAGTTGTCTGTGTGAGCGAGGCGCGGCTAAGGTCGGCCCCGTGAACGATCTCGGCCGGCTCCTCGCCTACCGGTACCGGTTGACGGGTCTGCTGGGACGGGGCGGCATGGGAGCCGTCTGGCGCGCCCATGACGGGCAGCTGGGCCGAGACGTCGCCGTCAAGGAACTCCGGCTCCCCGAGCATCTCAGCGCCGACCAGCGGCGGACCTGGATCGCGCGGCTGGACCGGGAGGCGCGCGCGGCCGCGCGGTTGAAGCACCCGGGCATCGTCACCGTCCATGATCTGGTGACCGGTGACGACGGACGCCCCTGGATCGTCCTGGAACTGGTGCACGGCGGGTCCTTGGACGACCTCCTCAAAGCCCGGGGGCCGCTCCCGCCCCAACAGGCCGCGAGGATCGGCCTGCAGATGCTCAACGCCCTTCAGGCGGCGCACCGGGCGGGCATCGCCCACCGCGACATCAAGCCGGCCAACGTCCTCCTGGAAGGCGACCGGGTCGTCCTGACCGACTTCGGCATCGCCGCCATCGACGGCGACGCCGCCCTGACCCGCTCCGGCGAGGTCATCGGGACCCCTGCCTTCATGTCGCCCGAGCAGGTACGCGGGCGTCCGGCCGGCGCCGAGACCGATCTCTGGTCGCTGGGCGCGACCCTTTACACCGCCGTGGAGGGCCGTCCCCCGTTCACAGGCACGAGCACCGGCGCGGTCTTCGTCGCCGTCGCGACCGAAGATCCCGCACCCGCCGCTCACGCGGGCCCCCTTGAGCCGGTCATCAGCGGTCTTCTCCGCAAGGACCCGGCCCAGCGGCTGACCGTCGACCGGCTCCAGGTGATGCTGGCCCAGCTCGCTTCCGGTCAGCCCGCACCCGCCGAACCGCCCCAGCGAACACCTGTCCAAGGGCCACCACAGGGGGTCCCTCAGGCCCCGATGCCCGGGGCGCCGGCGAGGCGGCGCGCGAAACTCCTGTGGCCCGTGCTGATCGGCGCGGCACTGACGGCCGTCGCGGCCGCGGCGGTGCTCGCGTTCGTCATCCGTGGCGGCGCGGACTCCACCTACGAGAACAACTTGAGCATCGCCGAGAAGCTCGGGGCACCCAGCGGCTACACCCGTACATCGGAGGAGAACGTCGGCGGTGGCAGGGCACAGGTCACCCTCACCGCCGCCCGCGCGTGCGGCGCAGCGTGCTCCGGCCCCGCCACGCCCACCGATCGAGCGACGTTCCAAGCCGTCCAGCAGTGGCTGCAGACCAAGCCCGGCGTCGCGGCCGTGAGCCCGTGCACGCTGGCCCCGGACGGCAGGAGCTGCACCATCGGGGTCCGCCCCGTCCACGTGCCGGGTGTCATCGAGGCAGAGGTCGTCCTCGACGACGGCAAGACGCTCCTGCGAATCGAGGTCGCCTGAGCCGCCTAGCCCGGACGGGCGCCAAGGCTCAGGCGGCGCGGCTGAAGCGAGAAAACAGGGTGGCGTTCGCCGCCGCGCTGGGCCGTCTATACTCCCGGACAACCTACTGGCGAACGCTTTACCGCTGCTCTGGCTCCGCAGTTGCGGAATCGGCCGACGCGCGCCGGCGGAGCCGGTCACGGCGCCGACGGGGCAGCAGGACCGGCTGTACCTGCAGGCCGCGCCGCTGGGAGTTTGTCTCCGGGGCATCGAGCCGCAAGGGCGGCCGGCCCGGGCAGGAGGCGGGGAGCGGGGTAGAAGTCGCGTGCCGGGAACGAGCAGGTGATGGCGTATCAGATCACGGACTTCAGGTTCATTCAGCACGCGGACGTGGCCGGACGGCTTCACTGACTACACCGTGCAGGCAGGCACTCGACCCGGCTGACGAGCGGACTCAGCCACTCCCCGCGACGCGTTAGGCGATCCGCAGAAACTCGGCGACGACCGCGCCGGCGTCATTGACGACGTCGACAAGGTGGTGTCGTACCTTGCCGTCGGCGAGCGCGAGGCGCACGCCCCCGCCGAGGGCAGCACGCGGGTGGTCAGGCCGCGCCGGTCCAGTTCGCGCTGGAGCTGGACGGCCTGAGCGATGCGGTACCGGGTGCGGCGTGGGCGGCGTCGTAGTGGTGGATGAGGACGTGCCCGGGCGCAGCGCGGCGGCGATCGCCGGGACGTCGCGGGTCTCCAGGTGGCACGCCGCGGCCCGCTCGGGCGAGGGGCGCAGGTTAGTGGCGTCCGCGTGCGCGATCATTAGCGCCGGCTCGGGCGCGAGCACGGTGACGTCGTCGAGTAGGCCGGAGCCAAGATGGGTGTCGGAGGTGTACCAGATCGTGCCGCCCGGGGTCTGGTAAGCCAGGCCGATCGCCGAGCGAGTGCGGCCTGTCTCCTCGGTGTGCAGCGCCGGGGTGGCGTGGATCGTCAGGTCGCCGACCTTGACCGAGGGTTCGCCGTCCCCTTCGGTCCGGGTATGGGCGAGCGTGACCATGCCGGCCATGCCGCCGGCATGGTAGGGCGAGAATGCGCGGAACCGGTCGGCCGCGGTCGGGTTGGCCACCAGCAGCTTGCGCCCGTGGCGTCACCGGCCATGCCCTCCAGGTAGGGGATCAGGTCGCTGTAGTGGTCGGGGGGTGAGTGACGCAGATGGCGGTCCCCGGGTCGGGGCTGCGCGCCGACGGGGGGCGGCTGCGCGGGCCACACGCTGCGGCGTGCATGGCTAGATCGGCGGCGTCCGCCGCGGCCCTCCTCGACCAGGCACGGCACACATGCTGGTGTTTCACCAGCGCCGCCGTCATCACCGGAAAGAACTGAACAATAATTGCCGTACTCACCAGGAAGACTGCAGCTATCGGAATTGACTTCAGCCACGCCGACACCCATTGGAGCTACAGTGGGTCCAGCCGGTTCCGCGAAGCACTTGCCGACATCAGGGCATCAACCTCCACGACATGGCGGCATTTCGAAGCGAAAAGGATCGGAGGCCAGATCAGGTTCCAGGGCCTCCACGGCGAGCCCGACTTTCGCTACGGTGCTTCCTGGAGTGGCTCGTCTGCCGTCAAGGTGCCCTCCCGCGGGCGAAGGCATGCACGCCCACTGCGGGGAGGCACTGTCGGTGGTGTTCATGGCCCCGGTGGGCCCTGTCATGGATGGCCCTCAACGCATGGTCAGTGCATCACTAGCTGCTCGGGAGCAAGCCTTGCGCAGATCGAATCTACCGCCGGATGAGCGAGCCGCCATCGGCAATCGACTCACGCGACTTTGCTGGCGCCTGATCATCGGAGCGCTCGCCCTCATTCCCCCATTGATAGGGTTGATCTACCTCAGCGACAGGACGCACTCAGCATTCCTGCTTTGGCTTGGCCGAGGCGTCTGCCTTTGCGTCTTACTGCTTCTGGCACTGAGTTTCGTCGCGGTCTGGGTCGGAGCATACGTTACGTATGACCCCGATGAATAACCCGGGTGATCCGCCTCATGGTTCCTGGGCGATGCCGCTACTGGTCGCGTTGGCGCTGGCAGAACGCCGCCACGGCAACCCGGACCGGCGAACCCGGGCGCTGGTGTGGGCTGCGGGCGTACTACCGGCGGGCGACATGCCGCTGTGGACACAGGCCAATTCCGAAACCCGCGCCGGGGATCTCGACGGTCGTGGTGAACATGCAGGTGCTGCTGGTACCGCTGCTGGCGCTGGTGGTCGACCGTGAGTCGCCGGGACGCCGGTTCGCCCTGGCGCTGCCGCTTCTGCTCGCCGGCCTCGTCCTGACCGCCGGGACGGTTCGGCGGGGAGATGGGCATCGATCCGCTCACCTGTGTACTGCACGCGGCCTTGGCCGCGGGCTGCTACTCGGGGTTCCTCTTCCTACTCCGGCGAACCGGCGAAGGCGGGCTGACCCGGCAGACCTACCTGCGCGTGATCGTCGCGGCCGCCGTCACGTCCCTGAGTTGTTCGACGCCGTCCTGGCCGACGCGGGCATCAAGATGGTGCTCACCGGGGCGCTAATGCCACGGATGAACTCGATCATGGAACATTGGGTGCAGACCTGCCGCCGCGAACTGCTGGACCGGACCCTGATCTGGAACCAGCGCCACCTGCTCCACACGCTGCGCGAGTTCGAAACCTTCTACAACGAGCACCGGCCGCACCGGAGCATTGCCAACGCCCGCCCGTGCACTCCGCTGCCCTCACCGATCACCGACCCCCACCAGATCGCCGATCTGAACGTACAAAGGCACCAACGTCTCGGTGGAATCCTCAACCAGTACCGGCATGCCGCATGACCTGCATGGATGGGTTTTCGGCATGAGCAACGTCCGACAGATCCTCGATCACGAAGGTGCCCAGCATCCGCACCGCGCCCCACTGCGCCGCCCACCCCAACCGATTCGCCAGCGCCCGCTTCGATCGAGCGTGCGTCAACGCACGCTCATCCAGCCGGAAGGACATCTCCAGCTCACCCGTCGGCGGCTCCACTGCACACCGCCCGTACCTGGCCACCTGCTGATCAAATAGGGAATCCGCTGGCATACCCGGCGACGTAGAAACCGCGACCAGCCCAAACGAGCCAAGTGATCAAACCGAAGCGAAGATTCAGTCGTTGTCGCTCCTGGCCGGACGAGCTGCACGCCAGCACGACCGATCGACATGGCCGACACGTTGTAGGGTGAACCAACACACAACGGAAGACGGCGGTACACCTTGCCCTTGGATAAGGCGTCAGCCTCGCCGGATCTGGCCAGGGCGTAGCCGATCAACGTGTTGGTCCGTCGCCCGGTACTTGCGGTTCGGGTGAACGCGCTGACTCTTTGCTGGTGGTGGGCGCCAAGCCCGCTACTGGACCTCACCCGGGGATGAATGGAATCCCCTGGCTCGCCACGGAGGCTGGACCAGCGATGACCGAGGGCAGCGAACCACGTACCCACCCGCCCGCCACATCGCAGGTGGAGACCGTCGGGTCGCGGACGGTCGGCAAACCGGCGGCTAGGCCGTGTTTCGAAGTGGGGTGAGTGTCGGCGTGTTGTGAGCCGGACGCAGTGAGGTCTCCGGTAGATGGTTCATCGACCAAGAAGAACCTG
>NZ_JBEPCJ010000030.1:0-102674 GCF_040299565.1 Spirillospora sp. NPDC000708 | reverse complement strand
GCGCGCCCCCCGCCGGAGCACCCCCCGGTCCGCCCCGCTCATGCGAGCCGCCTGCGGGGGGACGGCCCCCCGCACCCCCCGGTTCGCTTCGCTCATGTGTCCGACGTACCCGTTTCCGCCGACGACAGGTCGTACACGACCGGGCCGATGTCGACCTTGGCCGCGTTGTACCGGCCGAACCGCGGGTTGATCTTGATGTGCATGCCGGCGGCGGTCCGCTGGAACAGCTCGCCCCACTGCTGCGCGGCCTGCACGGTCAGCGGGCTCTGCGCGTTGTTCAGGTCGGCGCCGAACTTCTGCATCACCGCGGTCTGCGTCGCGATGAACCGCGCCAGGTCGCGGGCGCGCGACCGCGGCAGCCCGCTGGCCAGCGTGATCGAGCCGGCGCCGCCCCGCTGGTCCATCAGCGCGGTGGTCTGGTCGGCCAGCCCGTCCGGCACCGACACGCCCGCCTTGCGGGCGACCCGGTCGGCGACGCGGAAGTTCACCAGCAGGCTCAGCGCGCCCTGCATGTCCGTCTCGGACTCCTGGTCGCCGAGCCCCGGCGCGAGACCGCTGGAGTTCGCCCGGATCTGGTTGGCGACCGGGTCGTCCTTGAACTGGCCGCGCCAGTCCCGGACGGTGTGGTCGAGGGAGGTGACGGTGATGCGGTCGCCGCCGACGAGGGCGGCGGTGCCGGCGCGGGTCTGGCCGCCGCAGCCGGCCAGCGCGCCGGCCGCCACCACGGCGGCCACCACGACCTTCACGGACTTACCGGGCACGGAATCCTCGTCTCGTCGTTCGTCGCTGTGCGTCGCCGGGCGCGTCGGGACAGCCGTGGTCCTGATCAACCGGCGATCCGGTGCAGCCTATCCCCGCCCGGCGGACGCGGGCGAGACCTCCAGGAACAGCGCCTCGACCAGGTCGGTCGCCCACTTCAGCAGCTCCTGGTCGCGCAGCGGGCGGCCGCCGAGCGGCGCCGTCTTCGGCGCGGGCACCAGCAGCGTGTCGGTGGCGGGCTTCAGGATGCTCTTCGGGTACAGCCGCTGCAGCCTCACCTGCCTGGAGTCGGGCAGGTCCACCGGCGCGAACTTGATGAAGTTGCCCTGGACGGTGACGTCGCTCAGCCCCGCCCGGCGCGCCTTCGCGCGGAACCGCGCGACCTCCAGGAGGTTCAGCACCGGGACGGGCAGCGGACCGAACCGGTCCTTCAGCTCGTCGTGCACCGCGCCGATCTCGTCCTCGGACGTGATCGCCGCGATCCGCCGGTAGGCGTCCAGCCGCAGCCGCTCGCCCGGCACGTACTCGTGCGGCAGGTGCGCGTCGACGGGCAGCTCGACCTTGGTCTCGACGGCCTCGGGCTCGGCGCCGCCCTCCTTCAGATCCCGGACGGCCTCCCCGACCATCCGGACGTACAGGTCGAACCCGACGCCCGCGACGTGCCCGGACTGCTCCGCGCCGAGGATGTTGCCCGCGCCGCGGATCTCCAGGTCCTTCATCGCGACGTACATGCCGGCGCCGACCTCGGTGTGCTGCGCGAGCGTCGCGAGCCGCTCGTGCGCGGTCTCGGTCAGCGGCTGCTCCGGCTGGTACAGGAAGTAGGCGTACGCGCGCTCCCGGCCGCGGCCGACGCGGCCGCGCAGCTGGTGCAGCTGCGACAGCCCGTACATGTCGGCGCGGTCGACGATCAGCGTGTTGGCGTTCGGGACGTCCAGCCCCGACTCCACGATCGTCGTGGCGACCAGCACGTCGTAGTTCTTCTCCCAGAAGTCGACCATGACCTTCTCGAGCTCGTGCTCGTTCATCTGGCCGTGCGCGGTCGCGACCCGCGCCTCCGGGACGAGCCGGGCGATGTTCGCCGCGACCTTGTCGATCGACCGGACCCGGTTGTGCACGAAGAACACCTGGCCCTCGCGCAGCAGCTCGCGGCGGATCGCGGCGGCGATCTGCTTCTCCTCGTACGGGCCGACGAACGTCAGCACCGGATGCCGCTCCTCCGGCGGCGTGAGGATCGTGGACATCTCGCGGATGCCGGTGAGGCCCATCTCCAGCGTCCGCGGGATCGGCGTCGCCGACATGGCGAGCACGTCGACCTGCGTGCGGAGCCGCTTCAGCTCCTCCTTGTGCTCGACGCCGAACCGCTGCTCCTCGTCGATGATCACCAGGCCGAGCTTCTTGAACTTCGTCCGCGCCGACAGGATGCGGTGCGTGCCGACCACCACGTCCACGGTGCCGTCGGCGAGGCCCTGCAGCGTCGCGTCGATCTCCCCGTCGGTCTGGAACCGGCTGATCGGCTTCACCACGACCGGGAACGCCGCGAACCGCTCGGTGAACGTCGACAGGTGCTGCTGGACGAGCAGCGTCGTCGGCACCAGCACCGCGACCTGCATGCCGTCCTGGACGGCCTTGAACGCCGCGCGGACCGCGATCTCGGTCTTGCCGTAGCCGACGTCGCCGCAGATCAGCCGGTCCATCGGGACCGGCTTCTCCATGTCGCCCTTCACCTCGTCGATGGCGGCGAGCTGGTCGGGCGTCTCCACGTAGGGGAAGGCGTCCTCCAGCTCGCGCTGCCACGGGGTGTCGGCGCCGAACGCGTGCCCGGGGCTCGCCATCCGCGCCGAGTACAGCCGGATCAGCTCCCCGGCGATCTGCTTGACGGCCTTGCGGGCGCGGGACTTGGCCTTCTGCCAGTCGGCGCCGCCGAGCCGGTGCAGGCTGGGCGCCTCGCCGCCGACGTAGCGGGTCAGCTCCTCCAGCTGGTCGGTCGGGACGAACAGCCGGTCGCTCTTGGCGTACTCCAGGATCAGGTACTCGCGGGTGGCGCCCTGCACCGTCCGGCTGACCATCTCCACGTACCGGCCCACGCCGTGCTGCTCGTGGACGACGTAGTCGCCGGGCTTGAGCTGCAGCGGGTCGATGCCGCCGCGGCGCCGCGACGGCATCCGCCGGACGTCCTTGGTGGACGACTTCTGCCCGGACAGGTCGGTCTCGGTCAGCACCGCGAGCTTGACCGGCTCCCAGGTGAAGCCGTTCTCCAGCAGCCCGGTGGTGACGGTGACGACGGACGGCTCGGGCGGCGCGGCCACGTCGGCGAGCCGCGCGCCGACGCCCTCCTCGCCGACGAGCTGGACGAGGCGCTCGGCGGGCCCGTGCCCGGCGGTGACCATGACGACGCGCCAGCCGGCGTCGATCCAGCCCTTGAGGTCGCCGACGACGCGGGTGGTGTCGCCCCGGTACGCCTCGGCGGCGTGCACGCCGAGGTTCAGCACCTCGCCCGCGGCGTCCGGGTCGAACGCGTCGGACGCGTCCGCGGCGGCCGCGCCGGGGGTGAGGGCGGTGACGCTCCAGCGCGGCAGGCCCAGCTCGGTGCTGTGCTCGCGGACCTCCTCCAGCGACCGGAACGCGGCGGCGCCGAGGTCGATGGGCGCCTCGCCGCCCGCGGCGGCGTTGACCCAGCTGGCCTCCAGGAACTCCTGGCTGGTGCGGACGAGCTCGACCGACCGGGTGCGGATCCGCTCCGGCTCGCACACCAGCAGCGCCGAGCCGTCCGGCAGCAGGTCGGTGAGCAGCTCCATGCTCTCGGCGAGGACGGGCGAGAACGCCTCCATGCCCTCGACGGTGTCGCCGTCGGCGATCCGGCCGAGGATGTCCTCCAGCGCCGGATGCTCCTCGGCCAGCAGCTTCGCGCGCTCGCGGACCTTCTCGGTGAGCGGCAGCTCGCGGCACGGCGGGGCCCACAGGCCGTCCTGCGCGACCTCGAGGGACCGCTGGTCGGCGGCCTTGAAGTAGCGGATCTCCTCGACGGTGTCGCCCCAGAACTCCACCCGCAGCGGGTGCTCCTCGGTGGGCGGGAACACGTCGAGGATGCCGCCGCGCACCGCGATCTCGCCGCGCTTCTCCACCAGGTCGACGCGGTGGTACCCGGCGTCGACGAGGCGGCGGACGGCGTCGTCCATGTCGGCGTCCTCGCCGGACACCAGCCGGACCGGCTCCAGGTCGGCGAGGCCCGACACGATCGGCTGCAGGACGGCGCGGATCGGCGTGACGACGACGTCCAGCGCCCCGCCCTTGACGCCGGCGGCCCCCGGCTCGCGGGCCTCCTCCTCGGTGGGCGCGTCCGCCGCGTCCGGGTGGACGAGGCGGCGCAGCACGGCGAGCCGCTGCCCGACCGTGTCCGAGCGCGGCGACAGCTTCTCGTGCGGCAGCGTCTCCCAGGCCGGGAAGTGCGCCACCCGGCCGACGCCGATCAGGCTGGTCAGCGCGGCGGTGAGGTCCTCGGCCTCGCGGCCCGTCGCGGTCACCGCCAGCACGACGCCGTGCCGCCCGCCGGGACCGGCGGAGCGCGCGCCGACCGCGCGGCTCAGCGCCGCGGCGAGGATCGGCCAGGTGGCGGGGGGCGCGACGACCTCGGTGTCGACGCGCGCCCGCTTCAGCGCGCGCTCGAGGTCAGGATCGGCGCACGCAAGGTCAACAAGTCCAGAAAGCGTCATCTTCGCCCGTAAGTTCGCATTCACCCCGAGGGGCAGGGCAGCCCGAAAGACCGGAATCCGTGAGCGGACCCGGCATCGCGTACCAGACTACGCGCCCGCGCACGCCCTCGCGCTGGCGACGCCGCAGGCCGCCGCCGGTCGCGGAGGGCGACACGGCGGTTACCAAGAATAGGCAAATAGCGGACAGAGCGCAGTCGAGCGGTTACGCTGCGAAACTGTGACCGATCTGCGTACGCCGCCGGTCAACGACGGCGATCTCTTCTCAGAACGCGCAAGGCAGTACGCACTGGAGAAGCCCCTGCAGCGGATCCACATCCTGGAGGCGGGCTGCGGCTGGGGCGCGGGGCTGGACCTCGGCGACCGCGAATGCCTGGTGACCGGGGTCGACCTGGAGTCCCCCGAGCTGCGCGCGCACGCCTGCGAGCGGCCCGACCTCGACGAGTGGCACCTCGGCGACCTCCGCACGGTGCCGATGCCGCCGCGCGCCTACGACATCGTCCACGCGACCTACCTCGTCGAGCGGGTCCCGCACGCCGAACTGGTCCTCGACCGGTTCGTCGCGGCGCTCAAGCCGGGCGGGCTGCTGCTGGTCCACCTGCGCGACCGCAACACCGCGTTCGGGTTCCTCGACCGGCACCTGCCGCGCTGGATGCACGCCTCGGGGCGGCGCCGGAAGCCGCGTCCCGCCCGGGCGGCGCGGGGCGCCCACGCCCGCGTCCCCGCCGAGAGCCCGGCGCCTTTCCCGGCGGAGGGCGCGGCGGACGCCTCCGTCCCGCCGCCCGCGGGCACCGCCGTGGCCCTGCCGGACGCACCGAACGCACCGAACGCACCGAACGCACCGGACGCGGCCGGACGGGAGCGGCCCACCCCGCGACAAGGCCGGCGGGCCCCGGCGGCCGAGGCGCGCGACGGTCGGGCCCGGCGGCTCCAGCCGCCGCCCGCGATCTACGACCGGGTCGCGTCCCGGCAGGGCATGCAGTGGTACTGCGTGATGCGCGGGCTGATGATCGCCGAGGAGTACACCTCCCGGCAGGCCATCGACGCGCTCGGGGCCGGAACCGGCCTCACCGACCTGCTGTGCCGGCTGGTGTCGGCGGCCAGCCGGGGCCGCCTCACCGCAGACCACAGCGACGTCACGCTCGTCATCCGCAAGCCGGAGAACCGCTTCGCCCGGGTGATCTGACGGGGGCGGAGGTGCGGGCACCGGCGCGACCGCAGTAATTTGGCGGAAAATCGACCCTTGACCTGCATCGGCCCGGCGTGCGCGCCGGGCGGGATCGGAGACCGCGGTGACCGCCGAAGCCGGCCTTCCCGACACGCTGCGCGACCTGCCCGGCTGGGCTCCGGACGCGGTGGAGCTCGCCGACCTGGAGCTGCTGCTGGCGGGCGTGTACCGGCCGCTGACCGGCTTCCTCGGCTCGTTCGACGCCGCGATGGTGATCGCCGGCGGCCGGCTCGCCGACGGGACGCCGTGGCCGGTCCCGGTCACCCTGGCGGTGCCCGAGGAGCTGACCGCGCACGAGCGGCTCGTCCTTCAGGACCCGGAGGGCGTGCCGCTGGCGGTCCTGAAGGTCGCGGAGGCCTGGCAGGACCCGACGTCCCAGGGCTGGCGGCTGGCGGGTCCGCTGGAGCCGCTCCGCTCCCCCGCGCACGGACCGTTCCACTCGCTGCGCCGCCGTCCCGACGAGCTGGACCCGGTCGACGGCCCGGTCCTCGCGGTCGCGGCCCGCGAACCCCTGCACCGCAAGCAGCTCGGCCAGGTCCGCCAGGTCGCCGAGCGGCTGGGCGCGCAGGTGCTGGTGCTGCCGCTGCTGAGCGGCGAGCACGACGAGTCGCTCGTCCGGGCGCTGCTGGGCGTCCGCAAGGAGCTGCCGGACGGGACGCGGATCATCCCGGTGCCGCTGCCGCCGCGCGGCGACCACGAGCGCGATCTGCTCCTGCGCGCGCACGTGGCCGCCGCCTACGGCGCCACGCACCTGCTCGGCGAGCAGGAGACGGAGGGCACCGCGATCCCGGTCGTGGTGCCCGAGCCGTGGGCCTATGACGCGGACGTGGAGATCTGGCGTCCGGTGGCGCGGATCGAGCCCGACCACGTGCAGGCGGAGCTGACCGCCGAGCGGCTCGGCGAGCTGCTGGACGCGGGCGAGCCCGTCCCGGACTGGTTCACCCCGCCGGCGGTCGCCGCCGAGCTGGCGCGGGCCCGCCCGCCGAAGCACTCGCGGGGCGTCACGGTGTTCTTCACGGGCCTGTCGGGCTCGGGCAAGTCCACGGTGGCGCGGGGCCTGGCGGACGCGCTGGTCGAGCGGGGCGGCCGGACGGTCACGCTGCTGGACGGGGACGTGGTCCGGCGGATGCTGTCGGCGGGCCTGACGTTCTCCAAGGCCGACCGCGACCTGAACATCCGGCGGATCGGGTTCGTCGCGGCGGAGATCACCCGGCACGGCGGGGTGGCGATCTGCGCGCCGATCGCGCCGTACGCGGCGACCCGCGCGGAGGTGCGCCGGATGGTGTCGGCGGCGGGCGACTTCATCCTGGTGCACGTGTCGACGCCGCTGGAGGAGTGCGAGCGGCGCGACCGCAAGGGCCTGTACGCCAAGGCGCGGGCGGGGCAGATCCCGGAGTTCACCGGGATCTCCGACCCGTACGAGGTGCCGGACGACGCCGACCTGGTGCTGGACACCTCGGCGATGCCGCCGGACGAGGCGGTGGGGCGGGTCCTCGAGCTGCTCGTCGCGGGCGGCTGGCTCCGGACCGAATAGTCCCCTTTGGCCCCTTGAGGCGTAGATCGTCAATCTAGTCGCGTTTGTTGGGGTGCAGCCGGGTTAACAGACCCGGGTGCGGTCCCGTACTGTACTAGGCGAGTTTTCCTATATAGCAGGTAGGTCATGCCGCCGTAGGGGGGTGAAGGCGCGTGGACTTCGACTGGACCATGGCCCTCGGCTCGTTCCTGGTCGCCATCGTCGTCGGACTGACGGGGATGGGCGGCGGCGCGCTCATGACCCCGATGCTCGTGACGTTCTTCGGCGTCAGTCCGCTCGCCGCGGTCTCCAGCGACCTCGTGGCGGCGGCGGTGATGAAGCCCGTCGGCAGCGCCGTGCACTACCGGCAGGGCACCATCAACATGCGCCTCGTCGGCTGGCTGTGCGCCGGCTCGGTGCCCGCGGCGTTCTGCGGCGTGCTGCTGGCCCGCGCCCTCGGCCACGGCGACGGGGTGGAGAACCTGATCAGCAAGGCGATGGGCGTCGCGCTGCTCATCGCCGCCGCCGGGCTGGCCGTCCGCGGCGTGCTCGCGCGGCGCGACCGGCACCGCCCCGGCACCGCGGACGGCGAGGCCCCCGAGATCAAGATCCGGCCCGTGCCGACCGTGCTGATCGGGCTCGTCGGCGGTCTCGTCGTCGGCATCACCTCGGTCGGCTCCGGCTCGCTGATCATCGTCGCGCTGCTCGCCCTGTACCCGACGCTCAAGGCCAACCAGCTCGTCGGCACCGACCTGCTCCAGGCGGTGCCGCTGGTGTTCGCCGCCGCGCTCGGCCACCTGCTGTTCGGCGACTTCCAGATGCAGGTCACCGCCGCGCTGCTGGTCGGCTCGATCCCGGGCGTCTACCTCGGCTCGAAGATCTCCTCGCGCGCCCCCGGCGGCCTCATCCGCCGCGTGCTGGCGCTGGTGCTCGTCGCGTCCGCGCTGAAGATGTTCGACGTCGGCGCCGTCCCGATCGCGTGGACGGTGGTCGTGCTGGGCGCCGGGACGGCCGCCGTCTGGCTGGCCGGGCGCCGCCGCACGGAACGGTCGGCGGGCGTCCGGAACGGCCGCGAGCGCGTCCCCGCGTCAGCGGACGAGCTGGTCCCCTGATCCCGCCGTCCGGGCCGGGGCTCCGGGCTCCCGGGGCTCCGCGCCCGCAGGCGCCGGCACCGTCCCGCCGCCTCCGCGCGGCGGGTCGCCCTTGCGCAGCATCCGCCACAGCATCACCGCCGAGACGATCCCGCCCGCGCCCAGGCAGTACGGCGCGATCGCGGCGTGCCCGGGGTCGGCGGCCAGCAGGCCGAGCAGCACCGCGAGGCCGCTGAGGCTCTCCACACCGCGGATCACGAACACCGAGCGGGACTGCTTGCGGGCCGTCGCCAGGCTGGCCAGCGGCAGCGTGCAGGAGAAGCACACCGAGTAGAGCGCCCAGCCGCCGAGCGCCACCCGGTCCACCTCGAACGAGCCGCCGGTCACGACCGGGCCGAGCCAGCCCACCAGCAGGATCCCGCCGAGGCTCATCACGAGCGCGATCCCCGACATCAGCCCGCACGCCCGCACCGCCTGCCGGGCCCGCATCGGCCGGCCGGCCTTCTCCGCCTTGGCGAAGTCGCCGAGCAGGAACCAGCCGGCGCCGTTGACGAAGGTCAGCGCGGGCGACAGCAGCAGCCGCGCCGCCTCCACCCCGGCCAGCGCGGCGGTGGACGCGAACCCGGCGATCATCACGCGGGCGAGCAGCAGCGCGGTCGGCCGGATGCCGGCCTGCACCGACCGCCACCAGGAGAACGCGAGGATCTCCCGGAACGCGGTGCCGCGCAGCGGGGCGAGCGCGTACTCCTCGCGCGGCAGCCGCACCCGGGCCAGCAGGATCGAGGCCGCCGACCCCGCGCACATGGAGGCGAGCAGCAGCTCCACCGAGGCGTCCGCGCCGGCGCCGAGCGAGCCGCCGAGCACCGCGAGCGTCGTCAGCAGGTAGCAGGCGTCGTTGACGGTCAGCCGCCAGAACTCCATCCGCGCGGTGAAGATCCGCCGCCCGGTCTCCTCCAGCAGCCACAGCGCCACCGAGAGCGCGAACAGCGCGATGCCGAGCGGCCCGGCGAGGTGCATGACGGCCGCGACGACCGCGCCCACGGCCGCGCCGGCGACCACGGTGCCGCCGACCGACAGCAGCAGCGCGCCGCGCACCCGCGGCTCGAACCGGTCGAACACCGTGAGGGTGTCGCCGACCCAGCTGGTCTGCACCGAGGTGATCATGACGATGATCGAGAAGAGCAGCGCGTACGCGCCGTAGCCGGACGCGCCGAGCGTGCGGGCGGCCAGCGACTGCACGACGAGGCTGCCGCCCGCGGTGACGAACTGCACGGCGACGGCGCCGCCCGCGGACGCGAGCAGCCGGCCGGCCTTCCCCGCCATCCGCTTGCCGCGGCCTCCCGCGGCGGGTGCGGCGGGCGCCGGGTCGGGCACGGCGGGAAGGTCGATCGCGGTCTCGGCCGCGCTCGCCTCGACCGAGCTCATCTCGACCGCGCTCTCAGGGGTGCTCACGCTCCGTCCCGAAGCCCCCCGGGTCACCTGTCCAGGTCGTAGTGCATCAGGGACGAGTCGCCTTTTCCCTTGCCGGCCCCGGTGCCCGGCTCCGGCTTGCCGCCCCGGCCCTTGTCGGACACGGGCTTGTCGGCCACCGGCTTGTCGGCGCCGGGCGACGGCTTGTCCGCGCCGGGCACCTTGCCGCCGAGCAGGTACAGCGGGTCCTCGGCGGTGCGGGTCGGGTCACCGCCGTCCGGCCACAGGTCGGCGGCTATGTCGGAGGCCGGGCGTTTGTCGCCCTCCGCGGGCTTGTCCGAGCGGCCCTTCGGCGCGCCCTTGCGCGGCGTCTTGCCCGCCGGGGGCGGCGCCTTCGGCAGGCCGGCCGCCCCGTTCCCGGTGGACGCGCCGTTGCCGTTCGCGCCGCCGTTCGCGCCGCCGGCCACGCGGGTGCCGCGCGGACCGGACGACGAGCGGGTGCCCGACCCTGCCGAGCCTGCGCCGTTCACCCGGGACGAGCGGCCGCGCTCCGGCGGGAGCGGCGGCGGGGACGCCGGGACCGCCTGCGTCGCCGAGGCGGACGGCGCGACGGGACCGCCGCGCCCCTCCTCGGGCGCCCAGCCGCGCCCGCCCGCGGGCTCGGAGGGCGGCGCGGCCCTGCGGGCGCGGCGGCCGCGGCCCCGCTCGGGGGCGGGCGCGGGCGGCGGCGGCTGCTCCTCCGCGTAGGCGTCGGACCGGTAGCCCTCGGGCCGGTACGCGTCGTCGCGGCCGTCGCCGAGGGACCGGCGGCCCTGGTAGGACCGGCCGGCCGGAAGCTCGGGCATCGGCGTCCCGGGGCCGCCGAGCATGCCGCCCGGGGCGCCTCCGGGCACGCCGCCCATCGCGCCGGCGGGCGCGGCCTGCACCTGGCCGCGCGGCCGCGAGGAGGCGCGCAGGAACGACACGATGCAGGCCAGGATCGCGCCGATCGCGAAGCCGATCGCGCCGTTCTGCGGCAGCTTGCTGGGCGTCGGCGCGGTCGGGTCGGCGGTGTCGGTGAACTGGACGCCGTCGTTGTTCTTCGACCGGGCCGACAGCAGGCCGCTCTCGTCCGACTGCATCTTCGCGAGCTGGCTCGCCAGCATCTTGTACGGCCGCGTGCCCGCCTGCGTGGACTGCATCTGCTGCGTGATCTTCGTCTCCTGCTCCTTCAGCCCCTTGATCTGCTCGTCGAGGTTGCTGTTGTTCGTGGAGACGGTGACGTCCTGGTAGGCCTGGAGCACCGCGTTGGCGATGACGGCGGCCTCGGGCATGTTGGAGCCGTTGGCGGTGACGACCACGACCCCGCCGTCCGGCTTGCTGGAGGTCTTCACCCGGCCGCGCAGCTGCTCGCCGGTGAGGTTCGGGCCGTGCTTGCTCTTGACGATCTCGGCGGCGCGGGCCATCACGGGCGTGGAGCCGGCGAACGCCGCGCGCTGCGCGGTGTACGCGGCGTACCCCTGCCCGGACACGACGCCCATGCGCAGCGCGTTGTTGTTGTTCGTCGGGTCGGTGACGGCGAACCTCGCGGTGGCGGTCGCGCCGCTGAACAGGATCTGGGTGGCGGCGACCGAGGCGAGGACGCTGGCCAGCACGATGATGAGAGACATCAGCCGGTAGCGCCAGACCGCCTCGACGAGGCTGATCTCCGGTGTGACGGGGGTCTGTGCTGTCATCGGATGCTCTTGGAGTCCTCAGGAGGCCGTGGGCGGGATGAAGTCGGCGTCGGGTCCGGCGAGACGGCGGACGGCGTCCCGCAGCTCGTGGTGGTAACGGTCCTTGCCGAACCGCCGGGCGGCGTCGGCGCCGGCCCGCTTGGCCATCGCCTGGGCGCCGTCCCAGTCGTCCAGCAGCCGGGCGATCCCGGCCGCCAGGGCGTCCGGGTCGTCCGGGTCGACCAGCACGCCGTTGTCGCCGTCGGCGACGATCTCGACCAGCCCCTGGGTGGCGCTGGCGACGACCGGCCGGCCGGCGAGCATCGCCTCGACGGCGACGTTACCGAAGGGTTCGACGCGCGAGGGGACGATCGCGATGTCCGCCTCGGCGAACGAATTCCAGACCGACGCGCGGAAACCCGCGAAGGCCACCGCGCCGTCGTCGCCGGCGAGGCCGCGCAGCTCCTCCTCGAACCACTCATATCCGGGGAAGACGCTCCCGACCAGGGTCAGGTTCGCATCGTAGCCGCGATCGCGCAGTGATCGGACGGCGCGGACCGCGACATCGGACCCCTTGCGCGGCGACAGCCGCCCGACCAGGACGATCCGGGCGGGCCCGTCGAGCACCGCGCGCGGCGGCGCGACCGGCTCCGGCGGCTCCTCCACCCCGTTGTAGATGATCTGGGCGCCGCGGCCGGCGGAGCCGAGCGCGGCGGCGCTGGCGCGGCTGTTGACGACGATGGAGCGGGCGAGCCGCAGCGGCATCGACAGCGCGGCGCGCACCGGGCCGGGCACGTCGTCCTCGGCTTCGTGCACGTGGCACAGGGAGGGCACGCGGGCGAGCCGGCCGGCGAGCAGCCACAGCGGGATCGTCACGGTGTTGACGTAGAGCGCGGCGGCCCGTTCGCGGCGCAGCAGCCGCCACGCCTTCGGCAGCGCGCGCGTCGCGGCGAACGCCAGCCGGACGAGGCCGAGCGGCGTCATGTACGACTTGCGCAGGACCGGGACGGGCAGGACGACGACCTCGGCGCCCGCGTCCCTCAGCACCGGCGCGAGCGGCCCGTCCGCGGGCAGCGTCACGATGACGCGGTGGTCGGGGACCAGCGCGCGCACCGACTCCACGAGCATCCGGTCGGACCCGTAGAGATCGGGCGACGGGTGCGCCAGCACCACCGCGGACCTCGCGTGCCGTTCGGCCACTTGCCCCTCCTTCTGGTGATCCAGCCCCCTGGATACCAGTCTCCCGCAACCTTCAGATTAACTGTCGTTTACCGCAGGGACGCGCAACCCCCCTTCCGCATAATCTGTGCGGATCAATCACAAAGTGACGGTAATGGCTGGGGGTCAGGGTGCGCATCGCCATGGTAGGGACGCGCGGGGTGCCGGCGCGGTACGGCGGCTTCGAGACGGCGGTCGAGGAGATCGGCAAGCGGCTCGCGGCCGGCGGGCACGAGGTGACCGTCTACTGCCGGGGCGAGCGGCATCCGGAGCCGGAGTACCTCGGCATGCGGCTGGTGTACCTGCCGGCGATCGAGAAGAAGGTGGCCGAGACGCTCAGCCACACCGGGCTGTCGGTGCTGCACGCCTTCCGCAGCAAGATCGGTAAGGAGGGCGCGGACGTCGCGCTGCTGTTCAACGCGGCGAACGCGCCGATGCTGCCGATCCTGCGGACGCTGCGGATCCCGGTCGCGACGCACGTCGACGGCCTGGAGTGGAAGCGCACCAAGTGGAGCGGCACCGGGCAGAAGTACTACCGGGCCGCCGAGGCGATGGCGGTGCGCTGGTCGGACGCGCTGATCGCCGACGCCGTCGGCATCCAGGACTACTACCGCGAGCGGTTCGACGCCGACACGGTGTTCATCCCGTACGGCGCGCCGATCCTGACGAGCACCGACACCGGGAAGCTGGCGGAGGCGGGGTACGAGCCGGGCGGGTTCCACCTG
Source organism: Spirillospora sp. NPDC000708 (assembly GCF_040299565.1). Classification (NCBI taxonomy): domain Bacteria; kingdom Bacillati; phylum Actinomycetota; class Actinomycetes; order Streptosporangiales; family Thermomonosporaceae; genus Spirillospora; species Spirillospora sp. NPDC000708. Next base: position 89,329 of record NZ_JBEPCJ010000030.1, on the reverse strand, counting down.
GTCGTGGCCCGGTTCGAGCCGGAGAACCACGTGCACCTGGCGGTGGAGGGCTACCGGCGCAGCCGGGCCTCGAAGCCGCTCGTCGTCGTCGGCTCGGCGCCGTACGCCGACGAGTACACCGCGCAGGTGAAGGAGCTGGCGGGCGACGACCCGCGCATCACGTTCATGGGCGGCGTGTGGGACCAGGACCTGCTGGACGCCCTGTACGCGGGCGCGCTCACCTACATCCACGGCCACTCGGTCGGCGGGACGAACCCGTCGCTGCTGCGCGCGATGGGCGCCGGGGCGTCCGTGCTGGCCTACGACGTGAACTTCAACCGCGAGGTGCTGGGCGAGGAGGCGGGCCGGTTCTTCGGCGACGCGGCGGAGCTGGCGGCGCAGGTGGAGGCGGCGGAGGCCGACCCGGGCGCGGCGGCCGACCGGGGCGACGCGGCGCGCAAGCGGGCGGCGGAGCGGTACGTGTGGGACGACGTCGCGGCGTCCTACGAGCGGCTGTGCGAGGACCTGGTGGCCGGTCGCCGTACGCGCAAGACCATTCGCGGCAAGTGACGACATGAACGAGCAGATGACCACATCTGGTCATGAATTCGTCCGTCCCCGGATGGGCACCGGCAACGTCCTGGTCCCCGCCGGTTCACGGCGCGGTGCCCGCGCCGGCGTCTCGCTGTTCACCCGGTCGAAGCTGCCCGCGCTGGCCGCCCAGTGGGCGCTGTACGGCGCGGTGGCGGTCGCCGGGCCGCGCGTCCTGCCGGGCCCGCGCGTCCGCTGGGAGCCGCCGGGAGGGCCCGAGCGGTGGCGGACGCTGGTCGACCGGATCGGCACGTTCGACGGCCTCGCCCTCTACGAGCGCCCGCAGGCGTCCCGGACGGGCCTGGCGGCGGTGCTGCTGCGCGACGGGCGCCCCACCGGGTTCCTCAAGCTCCGCGACGACCCGGGCGAGCTGGATCGCGAGGAGCGCGCGCTGTCGGCGTTCCCCGAGGGCCGCGCGGACGGCTTCCGCGTCCCCCGCGTCCTGGACCGCGACGAGACCGCCGGATGGCACTGGATGGTGATCGAGGCGATGCCGCCGCGCCCGGCCCGCCCGGTGCGCGGGATCGCGCTGGCGCCGCTGCTGGCGGACCTGCAGCGGCGGCTCGCGGCGGTGCTGCCCCGCCCGTCCGGGACCCCGGACCACTGGGCGCCGATGCACGGCGACCTGACGGCCTGGAACCTGCGGCACTGCGGCCGGGGCCTGCCGTGGCTGATCGACTGGGAGGACGCGGCGTGGGCGCCGCCGGGCGCCGACCTCGTCTACTACGAGGCGACGCACGCCACCGTGTTCGGGAAGCCGTCCGGGCGCGACGACGTGAGCGGCTGCGCGGAGGCGGCGGAGTTCTGGCTGAAGCGGGTCGCGCAGCGCTCCGCGGGCGACCACGACGCCGCCTTCAACACGCGGCTCAGCGAGATCCTGCGGGGCATCGGCCGGGGCTGAGCCCCCGGCCGGGGCCTGCGGTCCCGGAACCCCGCGCGCACGACGAACGCGCCCCGGTGACGTCCACCGGGGCGCGTTCTCGTGTCAGGGGTCAGTGCGCGCGGGTCACCAGGTGACGGCCGCGGACGCCGGGCCGGTGATCGTGTTGCCCAGCGGGTCCTTCACGCGGATCCGGTAGGTGTGCTTGCCCTTCGCCGCCTTGGTGTCGGTGAAGGACATCGACGGCTCGGCCCAGAACTTCGACAGCTGCTTGACGGTGGTCAGCGCGGTCGTCGAGCCGTCGCGCAGCACCTCGTAGTGCAGCCAGCCGTTGTCCATGTCCCAGGTGCCGGTCCAGGCCACCTTGAGGCCGGTGGAGGTCTTGGTCACCGTCGGCGCCTTCAGGGAGCCGGCCTCCGGCCCGACCTTGTTCGCCGCGTTGGCCTTGATGGTGAACCGGACGAGGCCCGCCTGCGCCTTGCCGTTCACGTTCGGGAACTCGCCGCCCATCGCGATGTAGCTGCTGTTGCCCGTGACGGCCCACGCCGCCTGGTACTGCTGGGTGAAGGTGCCCATGCCGAGCTTCGGGAACCAGTCCAGCAGCTGCGGGATCGGCTGCTTGCTGTAGTTGCTGTTGGTGCCCGGCTTGCCCTTGTCGGTGCCGCGCGCGTCGAAGGTCTCGGCGATCGTGCGGTGGTACGTCTCCGGGTCGGTCTCCGGGAAGGCGCCGAGCGAGGTGCAGTCGTGCGCGTGGCCGACGCTGTAGACGGTCTGGCCGACGGGCAGGATGCCGTAGGTGGCGCCGTAGCAGTTGTCCAGCCACACCAGGTCGCCGTTGCTCGCCTTGGCGGCGAACCGGCCGTCGAACCAGTGGTACCGCTCGCCGTCGGCCGCGCCGTAGACGACGCCGTTCTGGATCCGCAGGTCCGTGACGTAGGAGTAGCCGTACTTGCCCGCGCTGTCGGGCTCGGTGGCCTTGGTCGGGATCGGCTTGCTGGTCCACTCCAGCGTGCCGCCGTTGGTCGCGCTGACGGCGCCGATGCCGACGTGCTTCTCGCCGTTCAGCTGCTGGAACCGGCCGCCGACGATCACGCGGTCGCCGTACACCGCGAGCGCGTAGACCTCGTCGTCGTTGGCCGCGGGCTTCCAGGTGTCGATGTTGGAGCCGTCGGACGCCTTCACCGCCGCGAGCCGCGTCCGCGACTTGCCGTTGACGTTGAAGAAGTTGCCGCCGATGTACACGGTCGAGTCGGTCGCGGCGATCGCGCGGACGCGGTTCTTCACGTTCGGCGCGAACGAGTCGATCAGCGCGCCGGTGGCGGTGTCGAACGCGGCGAGGTGGTTGTGCGCCTTGCCGTCCACCTTCGTGAAGTCGCCGCCGACGTAGACGCGCTTGCCGTCCGGCGAGGCCATGATCCGCAGGCCCTGGCCGTCGAGGGTGTGCACGAAGCCGGTGCTGAGCTTCCCGGTCGTCAGGTCGAACGCCATGATGTTGCCGCGGTCGACCTCGCCGGCCCCGCCCGCCTTGACGCCGGCGGGGCGCGCCTTGGTGAAGTTCCCGGTCGCGTAGACGGTGTTCCCCACGGTCGCCATGCTCCACACGACGCCGTTCACCTGCGCGGTCGGCAGCGGGTCGGCGCTCACGGTCGCGGGCACGCCCGAGGCCGGCATGGTGTCGGCCGCGACCGGTCCGGCCGGGACGAGGGCGGCGCCCACCAGCGCGAGGGCGGCGGCCGCCCCCAGGCTCGCGCGCACGCCGGTACGGCGCTGTCGGATAGAAGCACTCACGAGTCGGTTCCCCTAAAGCACGTGACCCCCGGTGGCCCCCTCGGCCACTCCGGTCTGGAGATCTTAGTGGCCGCCGGGCGCCGTCCATCCGCGGAATTGGGAAATCGTGATCGAAATCGCTTACAGAGCGCTTGATACCGACTGCTCAGCGCAGTATGGCCAATTCCGGAAATAGAAAAGCGCCCCGAGGTGTAAACCACGGGGCGCTTTCACGCGTCGCCGTCCCGGTCGCCCGGGACGCCGTCACCGCCGGACGGAGTTGGACGCCGCGCTCGTCGCGGCGTTCCCGTTCGGGTCGACCGCGCGGATCTTGTAGGTGTGGGCGCCCTTCGGGGCGCTCGTGTCGGTGTAGGTGAGCGTCGCCGGGTTCCAGAACGACGCCGACTTCTCCAGGGTCGCGATCGGGGTCGTGCCGCCGTCGCGGAGCACCTGGTACTTCAGCGTCGCGTTGTCCATGTCCCAGGTGGTCTTCCACGAGACCCGGATGCCGCCGCTGCGCAGGCTCGCCGTCGGCGCCTTCAGGTCGGCCGTCTCCGGGCCCACCTTGTTCGGCGCGTCCGCCTTCACCGCGAACCGGACGAGCCCGGCCTGCGCCTTGCCGTTCACCTTCGGGAACTCGCCGCCCATCGCGACGTAGCCGCCGTTACCGGTGATCGCCCAGGCCGCCTGGTACTGCTGGGTGAACGACCCGATGGCGAGCTTGGGGAACCAGTGCAGCAGGCTCGGGACGGGCTGCCGGCTGTAGTTGCTGTTGGTACCCGGCGCGCCGCGGTCGGTGCCGGTCGCGGCCTTGGTCTCCGACAGCGTCCGGTGGTTGGTCTGCGGGCTGGTGTCGGGGAACGCGCCGAGCGAGGTGCAGTCGTGCGCGTGCGAGACGCTGTAGACCTCGTTGGCCACGGGGTAGACGCCGTAGGTGGCGCCGTAGCAGTTGTCCAGCCACACCAGGTCGCCGGTGTCGGCCTTGGCGGCGAACCGGCCGTCGTACCAGTGCAGGCCCTCGCCGTCGGCGCCGGCGTAGACGATGCCGTCGTCGACGCGCAGGTCCGTCACGTACGAGAAGTGCTTGCTGTCGAGCTTCGTGGGGATCGGCCGGCTGCTCCACGGCAGCGTGCCGCCGTTGTTCGCGCTCACCGCGGCGATGCCGACGTGGGTCTCGCCGTTCAGCTTCTGGAACTTGCCGCCGACGAGCACGCGGTCGCCGTACAGCGCGAGCGCGTAGACCTCGTCGTCGTCGGCGGTCGGCCGCCACGTCCCGACGTTGGACCCGTCGGACGCCTTGACCGCCGCCAGCCGCGTCCGGCCGCTGCCGTTGACGTTGAAGAAGTTCCCGCCGACGTACACGGTCGAGTCGGTCGCGGCGATCGCGCGGACCCGGTTGTGCACGTTCGGCGCGAACGAGTCGATCAGCGCGCCGGTCGTGGTGTCGAACGCGGCGAGGTGGCCGTGCGCCTTGCCGTCGACCTGGGTGAAGTCGCCGCCGACGTACACCCGGCTGCCGTCCGGCGACGCGATGATCCGCAGGCCCTGGCCGTCGAGGGTGTGCACGAACGTGGTGCTGAGCTTCCCGGTCGTCAGGTCGAACGCCATGATGTTGGCCCGGGCGACCTCGCCGGCGCCGCCCTCGGCGACGCCCGCGGGGCGCGCCTTGGTGAAGCTGCCGGTCGCGTAGACGGTGTTGCCGACCGTCGCCATGCTCCACACGACCCCGTTGACCTGCGCCGTCGGCAGCGGGTCGGCGCTGACGGTGGCCGGCGTCCCGGACGGCGGGTCGGTGTCGGCGGCGACCGGACCGGCCGGTACGAACACGGCGCCAGCCAGCGAGAGGGCGGCGGCCGCCGCCAGGCCCGCGCGGACCGTCGTCCGGCGCTGTCGCAGAAGAGCTCTCACGAGTCGGATCCCCTAGCCTTGGCCCGGTGGCCACTCGCGGCCACTCCGGTGCACGGATCCTATTGGGCCGCCAATCCGATACATCCGGCCCCTTATGAAATCGTGACCGAAGTCGCTTTCGCTGGCTGACCGGGGGAATCCCGATCTTCGGCGCGGCACGGGAGAGCGCCCCGGGGCGCGGGCCCCGGGGCGCTCTCCGCGCCGGTCGTCAGCCCGCGGCCCGCGACGCGCGCAGGTCGTCGATCGACACGACCGTGGGCCCGTTGGTGGAGTTGCCCGCCAGGTAGGCCCGGACCCCCACCGCGCCCGCGGCCTGGAGGCCGCCCGTCGCGTCGGTGCCGGTCGCCTGCCAGTCCGGCTCGGCGGTGCCGTCCGCCCACACCTTCGCCTTCAGCGCGGTCGGCGACCCGCCGGTCACCTGGAGGCGCAGGCGCAGCGGCGCACCGGGCCGGTAGGTCACGCCCGCCACGGTCTGCTCGGTGCCGACGGCCGTCTCGGCGTTGCTCGCGTCGGTGCGGCTGAGCTGCAACGACACCACCCCGGACGGGCGCAGCCTGATCCGCGCCCGGTAGTCGCCCTGGCCGGCGACCCGCCGCCCGATCGCCCACACGTAGACGCCGTTGCCGGTGCCCTCCTTGTCGGTCGCGACGGTGAACGTCAGGTCGGTGTCCTGCGACGACACCGCGTTCAGGTTCGCGCCGCCGTCGTTCTTCGCGGCCGGCATCTCGATCTGCCCGGTGCCGCCCACCGACAGCACGCCGCCGGAGCCGACCCTGCTCCAGGCGCCGCCCGCGTCGGCGGTGCCCCAGCCGCCGGTGACCGTCCGCCCGAACGCGTCCGACGCCAGCACCGCCGACGTCGCCTTCACCGTGTGCACGACCTCGCCGGTCGCGCCCTTGTCGTCGGTGACGGTGAGCTTGACGGTGTAGTCGCCCGCCGACGCGTAGACGTGCGACGGCTGCGCGCCGGTCCCCGCCGTCCCGTCGCCGAAGTCCCACGCGTAGCCGGTGACCGTCCCGTCGGGGTCCGACGACGCGGACCCGTCGAACGAGCAGGCCAGCGAGTCGCACGACGAGGTGAACGCCGCCGCGGGCGGCTGGTTCGGCCGCACCGTGCCGGTGCCGAGGCCCTGGTGGCGGGAGACCTGGTCGGCGGTCAGCGCGCGCGGGTACACCGCGGGCTCGTCGATCGTCCCGTTCAGGTAGTCGCTGGACGGCCGGTTCGGCCAGCCGGAGAGGTTGTCGCCGCCGATCCGCCAGTAGCCCGCGTAACTCTGCGCCGACGTGACGCCGCCGTCGGCCGCGACCTGCTCGCCGTCGACGTACAGCCTCATCCCGGCGCTCCCGTCGAGGGTCCCGACGACGTGGTGCCACGCGCCGTCGTTCAGCCCCGCGCCGCTCTGGACCGTCTTCGCGGCGCCCGGGTAGACGCCGAACACGACCCGGCCGTCATTGGTCATGTACAGGTGCCGGTCGTAGGACGAGCTGTTGCCGGACGCGCTGCCCCCGTACCCGATGATCTTCCCGCCGCTGCGGGACGCCGTCTTCACCCACGCCTCGACGCTGAAGTCCCCCGGCGTGGACGCGGCGCCGCTTCCGGCCGACGAGCCGAGGAACCCGCCGAAGCCCACCGCCTTGTCGGCGTCGCCGGAGACCGCGCCGGCCTGGCCGCGCGTCGTGCCGGCGCCGAGCGCGAGGTCGTTGGAGCCGGCGTAGTCGTACGCGGGGCCGCTCGCCTCGCCGAGCCGCCAGTACGCCTGCGCCCCGTCCGCTCTGATCTGGTCCGAGTACGGGCCGGGCGTGCCGTCCGCCGCCGTCGCCGGGTCGGACGCGGCGCTGGTCACGGCGTTCCCGGCCGCGTCCACCGCCCGCACCCGGTAGGTGTGCGCGGTGCCCGGCGCCGCCGTCTCGTCGAAGTAGGCGGCGTTCGGCTCGTCCCAGAACGTCGATGTCCGGTCGACCGTCCCGACGGGCGTCGTGCCGCCGTCGCGGAGCACCTCGTACTTCAGCGAGGCGTTGTCCATGTCCCAGGTGGTCTTCCAGCCGACGCGGACGCTGCCGTCCGCCATCGCGGTCGCGGTCGGGGTGCCGAGGTCGCCGGCCTGCGGGCCGGTCTTGTTCGGCGCCTTCGCCTTCACCGCGAACCGGACGAGCCCGGCCTGCGCCTTCCCGTTCACGCTCGGGAACTCGCCGCCCATCGCGACGTAGTCGGCGTTGCCGGTGACGGCCCACGCCGCCTGGTACTGCTGGGTGAACGACCCGATCGCCAGCCTCGGGAACCAGTGCAGCAGGCTCGGGATCGGCTGCTTGCTGTAGCTGCTCCCGACGCTCGGACTCCCGTGGTCGGTCCCGGTCGCCGCCGTCGTCTCGGCCAGCGCCCGCTGGAACGTCTGCGGGCTGGTGTCGGGCCAGGCGCCGAGCGAGGTGCAGTCGTGCGCGTGCGACACGCTGTAGACGGACTGGCCCTGCACGAACATGCCGTAGGTGGCGCCGTAGCAGTTGTCCAGCCACACCAGGTCGCCCGTGGCGGCCTTGGCGGCGAACCGCCCGTCGAACCAGTGCCAGCCCTCGCCGTCCGCGCCGGCGTACACGGTGTCGCCGGAGACGTACAGGTCCGTCACGTAGGAGAACAGGCTGCTGCCCTGCTTGGCGGGGATCGGCGTGCTGCTCCACGGCACCGTCCCGCCGCCCGCCGCGTCGACGGCGCCGATGCCGACGTGCTTCTCGCCGTTCAGCTGCTGGAACCGGCCACCGACGATCACGCGGTCGCCGTACAGCGCGAGGGCGAACACCTCGTCGTCGTCGGCGGTCGGCCGCCACGCGTCGATGTTGGCGCCGTTCGACGCCTGCACCGCGGCGAGCCGCGTCCGCGACTTGCCGTTCACGTTGAAGAAGTTCCCGCCCAGGTAGACGGTCGAGTTCGTCGCGGCGATCGCGCGCACCTTGGCCGACACGGAGGGAGCGAACGACGTGTCGAGGGTGCCGGTGGCGGTGTCGAAGGCGGCGACGTGGTTGCGGGTCTGACCGTCCACGGCGGTGAAGTCGCCGCCGACGTAGACGCGCTTGCCGTCGGGCGAGGCCGCGATCCGCAGGCCCTGCCCGTTCAGCGAGTGGTCGAAGGATGAGATGAGGTTCCCGGTCGTGAGGTCGAAGGCGAGGATGTTCTGCCGGGCGACCTCGCCCGCCCCGCCCTCCGCGACGCCCGGCGGGCGCGCCTTGGTGAAGCTCCCCGTCGCGTAGACGGTGCTGCCGACGGTGGTCATGCTCCACACGACCCCGTTGACCTGCGCGGTCGGGAGCGGATCCGCGCTGACGGTGGCCGGCGTGCCCGCCGGCGGGTCGGTGTCGGCCGAGGCGGGTGCGGCCGGCATGGCGGCGGCGCCGGCGAGCGCCGTCGCGAAAGCGGTGAAGACGGCTATCGCCGTTTTACGGACGCGCGGCGCGCGCCGGTGCGAAAGTACAGATCCCACTGAGCGATCCCCTGCCGATCATCTCCGGCGGCCCCCTCGGTCCCGGAGTGAGAGCAGGGTAATCCCGGGATTCCTGTTTACACTGTTCTGCCCTGGAACTTCGTTTTTCGTTTTCCACTGATACCGATGAGGAGAGAGCCGGATGTCCGATCGGGGAGCGCGTCCGCACAGGCATCTCGCCGCGACGGGTGCCGTCCTCGCCCTCGCGCTGGCGCTGACCGGATGCGGCGGCGGGAAGAAGAAGGCGGCCGACCCGACGCCGCCCCCACCGCCGAGCGAGCAGCCGACCGAGCAGGCCAACGCGGCGCCCGGCTCCGCCGCGCTGAAGTCGTCCGGCGGGCTGCGCAAGCCCGTCACCTACGACGACAAGGTCAGCGTGGCGATCAGCAACATCCGCTACGTCAAGAACAAGGACCAGGGGCCCGGCGAGCTCACCGGCAAGGTGCTCACCATCTTCACGCTGAAGTTCACCAACGGCTCCGGCAAGCCCCTCGACCTCAACAAGGTGCAGGTCACGGCCGTCTACGGGGCCAAGAAAACGCGGGCCCAGCACACCTCCTACGCCAACCTGAACGACTTCTACGGGACCGTCCCGGCGGGCGGGACCAAGTCGGCGTCCTACGCCTTCGACCTGCCGTCGACCGGCTACAAGTCCGTCATGGTCGGTGTCAAGTTCGACGCACAGCACAAGACCGCGCTGTTCGCGGGCGCCCTCCACAACTGACGGTTCCGCGAGGTACGTTCGTGGTTCCAGCGTTCCCCGGGGGTAAAGGGTCGTGACATGTCTGGCTCGAACCGGTCGCGCACCGCTCAGCGCGCGATGATCGTCAAGGTGCTCGCCCTGCCGGTGATCGCGGGCGTCGGCTTCCTCGGCTGGCAGCTGCCGCAGAGCCACGACCCGGCCCCGGAGACCGTCCCGGTGCCGGGCGCGCCGGGCGCCGCGCCCGTCGGGTCCACCGCCTACGAGATCCCCGACGGGGCGCTGTTCGTGTCCCCGACGGGGAGCGACGGCGCGGACGGCACCAGGAAGCACCCGCTGCGCACGCTCGCCAAGGCGGTCGCGAAGGCGCGCTCCGGCGGCACGGTCGTGCTGCGCGGCGGCGTCTACCACGAGTCGGTCACCGTCCCCGGCGGCAAGCGCCTGACCGTCCAGTCCGCGCCGCGCGAGGCCGTCTGGCTCGACGGCAGCTCGCCGGTCGGCGGCTGGCGGCAGGGGAACCGCGCCTGGGTGCACGAGGGCTGGACGACCCGGTTCGACAACAGCCCGACCTACACGGCGGGCGCCCGCGCCAGCGGCGACTCCGACTTCCGGTTCGTCTCGCCCGACCACCCGATGGCCGCGCACCCCGACCAGGTGTGGCTGGACGGCGTCCCGCAGAAGCAGGTCGGGTCGCGCGGCGACGTCAAGGACGGCACCTTCTACGTCGACGAGGCGTCCCACCGGCTCTACCTCGGGACCGACCCGCGCGGCCACGACGTCCGCGCCAGCACCCTGTCCGAGGCGCTCACCATCGGCGGCGCCGGGTCCCGGCTGCGCGGCCTCGGGGTGCGCCGCTACGCCACGTCCCTCCCCCAGCTCGGCAGCGTGAAGGTCACCGCGCCGGACGTCACCGTCGAGAACGTCGCGGTGAACGAGTCGGCCACCACCGGCCTCAGCGTGCTCGCCGCGCACGCCCGCGTCCGGCACGTCACCACGACCGGCAACGGCATGCTCGGCGTCCACGCCAACTACGCCGACGACCTGCGGCTCGACGCGGTGCGCAGCACCGGCAACAACGTCGAGCGCTTCAAGTACTCGCCGGTCTCCGGCGGCGTGAAGGTGACCCGGTCCCGGAAGGTCGCGGTGACCGGCGGCGTGTTCGCCGACAACCTCGGCAAGGGCGTGTGGATGGACGAGTCCGTCTACGACATCACGCTCACCGGCGACCGGATCCTGCGCAACGCCGACCACGGCGTCTCGCTGGAGCTGAGCGCCAAGGCGGTCGTCGCCGGCAACGTCATCGGCGACAACGCCGGCGACGGGGTGAAGGTGAACAACACCTCCGACGTCCAGATCTGGAACAACTCGCTGTCCGGAAACGGCCGCACGATCCACCTCGCCCAGGACCCGCGCAGCCCGTCCGACCCGCACGCGGCGGGCCGCGACCCCCGGCAGAAGACCGCCGACCCGGCGATGACCTGGCGCGTCTCCAAGATCGTCATCAGCAACAACACGCTCGCCGACGCCCGCGCGGGCACCCCCTGCCTGCTGTGCGTCGAGGACGGGACGCACCAGCGCGGCGGCGGCCAGATGGGCGTCACCGTCAACGGCAACGTCTACGTCCGCCCGGGCGGCGGCCCGAGCACCCTCGTCCGGTGGGCGCGCGGCTCCGGCGGCACCACCGACTTCGGCGACCTCGGCCGGTTCCGGTCGGAGACCGGGCAGGAGGCGCGCGGCGTGCTGAAGACCGCCGCGACCGCCGCCGGGCCGGACGGTGAGCTGGAGCGCGGCCTCGCCGCCCAGGCGGACGCCGGCAACGCGCTCCCCCTCCCCGCCCCGATCGCCGCCCTCGTCGGCAAGCCCACCGGAACCCGCCACATCGGCGCGTTTTAATTGCATCGCCCTTGGCGGTCGGGCCCTGGGGGCCCTCCCTTCAACGGGCGATGCGTGCGATCGCGGCATCGCTCCGACTCGCCCTGGGGGCTCGCTGCGCGATCGGATTCTCGCTTCGCTCGAATCCGGCTTCGCACGCGATCGCGACGCTTGAGGTCCGCGACGGCTGGGGTGACGGGCTGGGGCCGGCGCTCAGACACGCTGCTGAGGCCGGCGCTCAGGCTTGCTGAGGCCGGCGCTCGGGCTCGCGGTTAAGGTCGCGTCCAGGGGAACTCGCGGCCCAGGAGGGCTTCCAGGTCGGCGTTGTAGGGGGCGTAGTGCTCGGCGAGCGCCTGGCGGGTCGCGGGGGCCAGGTCCTGGCTCGGCGCCGCGTTCCACACCTTGACCGCCGACGGGGGCAGCGGCGCGGGCTCCAGCCCGAGGAACCGCGCCACCGTGTCGCAGGCGCCCTGCGGGTCGGCGTAGAACTCCTCCGCCGCCAGCACGCAGAACCGCTCCGCCGGGAAGTGCTTCATCCAGCGCCGCAGGTGCGGGGCGTACTCGCCCTGCGCCCGGTACGACTGCTGCTCGTGCGCGTAGCTGGTGTAGCCGGGCTGCTCGGCGACGATCCGCTCCTCCTCGCCGGCGAGCCGGTCCGCCTCGGCGGCCAGCGCCTCCTCGAACGAGGGCAGGTCCTCGGCGTTCTGCCGCCGCCGCTCCCGGTAGTGCGAGAACGCCCGCTCGATCGGGTCGCGCAGCACCAGCAGGATCTTCGCGTCCGGGACGTCCCGCCCCGCCCGCTCCGCCGCCAGCGGATGGAACAGGTAGTACGGCGACCCCTCGCCCACGACCTTCCCGGCCCGCCGCGCGGACGCGGGGAAGTGCGACCGGTACCAGGCGGCGCCCTTGTCGTAGTTGGAGTCGAAGTAGTGCACGCCCTTGGTGTGGTTGTCCTTGGGCAGCAGCCGCGCGTTCGGGAACAGCGGCATCACCTGCGGATGCTCCAGCAGCGTGTAGTACAGCGAGGTGGAGCCCCCGCGCTTCGCCCCGATCAGCAGGAAGTCGGGGCCGGGGCGCAGCGCCGCCGTGCTCATCCCGTACCCACGGATCATGCTGCGGCCCGCGGCGACGACCGGGCCGGGAAGAGTCCCTCGATTCACACCGGACAGATTACCGGCCCGGCGCCCGTATTCTTGGTCTCGTCTTTAACGAGCCCGCGAGGGCGCGGCGGCGGCCGGACTCACCCAGGGAGGGCCTCATGACCGTCAGGAGCGTCTTCCCGCGCCGCCGGCCGCCCGCGCCGAGCGCCGGCTGGTGGGCGTTCACCCTGCCGCTCGCCCTCATGCTCGCCAGCGACTACAAGCTGCGCAGCCGCGACGTCGACAACGCCGTCGGCGGCAGCGCCGACCTGACCGTCCTGGTCGAGATCGCGATCTACGGCGCCGCCGCCTTCTACCTGGTGTGGAAGTTCGGGCTGCGGGCGCCGCGCCGCCGCACCACCGGGCTGCTGCTCGCGGCATGGCTGTTCTGCGGGTACGTGGCGTTCTCGGCGCTGTGGTCGCCGTTCAAGTCGCTCGGCATCGTCCGCGGCGTGCAGCTGCTGATCACGATGCTGGTGGCGCACACCATCGCGACCCGCGCCACCCCCGCCGACCTGCGCAAGCTCGCGCACATCTTCGTCGGGATCGTGCTGGTGTCGGTGGGCATCGGCGCCGCGCACCCGTTCCCCCGGACGCTGCACACCGAGTCCCGGTTCAACTGGCTGTACGTCCACCCCGTCATCGCCGGCGTGTACCTCGCAGTCGCGATCCTGCTGGTCGTCGGCTACCTGATCCGATGGAACCGGCCGCAGGACCGGCTGTGGCACCCGGCCGTCTACGCGGTGGCGCTGGCGGTCCTGACGGGCGCGCTCGTCGCCACCGGGACGCGCGGCGCCGCGCTCGGCTGCGCCGCCGGGCTGCTCGTCCTGCTGGCCACCGCCCGCGGCCCCAAGGGCCGGATCGACCTGATCGTGATGGGCGCCGCGGTCGCCGTGCTGGCGGTGCTGGCGTTCTCCGACAAGATCCTCGCGTTCGTGGCGCGCGGCGAGAGCACCCAGCAGCTCGCCACCCTGAACTCCCGCACCGAGCTGTGGTCGCTGGCGATGGACGCGTTCCGGGAGGAGCCGATCTTCGGCCGGGGCCTCGGCGCGTCCCGCGGCCTCTTCCTGGACAGCATCGGCCTCGGCGGCGGCCACAACGCGTTCATCAACGCGCTCGTCGACAACGGCGTGGTCGGCACCGTCGCGTTCGCCGCGCTGCTGCTGACGCTCGGGTTCGTGCTGCTGACGCTGTGCCGGCACCGGACGCTGCGCGCCGACGCCGGCATGCTGCTGGGGATCTTCGGCTGCTTCCTCACCGACAGCATGACCACCGAGGGTCTCGCCGCCCCCGCGAACGTGTCGTCGGTGTGGCTGTTCATCCTCGTCGCGTGGGCGGAGACGCTGCGCAGGCAGGGCGGCGACCCGCTCCCGGTCGTCCAGCGGTCGCCCGCGGAGACGGTCGTCGACGCGGCCGGCTGGTCACCCGCCGCCGTGACGGCGACCGCGCAGATAGAAGCCGGCCCCGACAAGCCCTAGCAGGACCAGCCCGACCAGCGCCCCGGTCCCGAGCAGACCGCCCGGCATGCCGGACTTGGACGGGATCTCCACCGGGGAGCCGCCGCCGTCGGTCGCCGGCGACGCCGACGGGTCCGGTTCCGTCGCCGCGTTCGCCTCGGGCAGTTCCACCGTCCGGAACACCGGACGGGCGCCCGCCCCCGCCAGCAGGACCTTCCGGCCGTCCGACGACACCCCGAACGCGGGCCCCGCCAGCGACGCCGGCGTCTTCACGACCTGCCCGACGTCGTCCCGGATCCCGCCGAGGATCCGCACGTCCGTGGTCGTCTTCAGGATCACCCGCCCGTCCCGGGTGAAGTCGCCGCCGCGCACCGGGAACGGCAGCGTCCGCAGCCGCGTCAGCGCGTTGTTCGACGGGCCGAGCACCCCCGGCAGCGCGAACACGGCCGCCGCCGCGGCGTCCCGGGTGATGATGTAGACGCGGCTCTCCGCCGGATCGGCCAGCAGCGCCGCGCCCCGGTGCCCCCCGTCGGGGTACTTGAGCCTGAACGTCTTCACCGGCAGCGTCCCGCCGGACAGGGTCCTCGGCTCGGCGACCCGGTGCAGCAGCAGGCCCCCCGTCCGGCCGGAGCTCAGGTCCCCGACGAACAGCCCCGACTCCCCGGCCCCGTTCTTCACGATCGTGATGGCGTCCCACCGCGTCGCCGTCGCACCGGACAGCGTGTACGTCGCGCGGGTGCGGCCCTTGGCGTCCAGAGCGAACAGGCGGGGACCGCCGACGGCGGCCGCGACCGTCCACCAGATGTCGGGGTGCAGCACGCCCGCGACCATCGCGGCGGGCCCGGCCAGCGCGGGCCGGAACGCGGTGCGGGCGGCCGCCGTGGTCGTCACGGCGGGACTCGGTGACGGCGCCGTCTCCGCGACCGCCTCCGGCCCCGTCAGGACCACGAGCACCACCGCCGCGCCACCCGCGGCGAACCGGAGCCTGAGGGGGTTCGTTCTCACAGTCTGACGTCCATCTCTGCCGGGAACCGTGTGGCATTCTTGCGCATGTGGATCCGCTCGGCATTAAAGGTACTTACTGCTTCACCCCCCGCGTGCACGGTGACCAGCGGGGATCTTTCCATGAGTGGTTCCGGGACGACGCGCTGCGGACGGTCACGGGACACGGGCTGAACCTGGCGCAGGCGAACTGCTCGGTGTCGTCCAAGGGGGTGCTGCGCGGCGTGCACTTCGCCGACGTCCCGCCCGGCCAGGCCAAATACATCACGTGCCTGCGCGGGGCGATCCTCGACGTCGTCGTCGACCTGCGCGTCGGATCCCCCACGTTCGCTCAGTGGGAGGCCGTCCGGCTGGACGACGAGACGCGCCGCTGCCTGTACATCGCCGAAGGCGTCGGCCACGCTTTCATGGCGCTGACGGAAGACGCGACGGTCGTCTACCTGTGCTCGGAGCCCTACGCGCCGGGCCACGAGCACGGCGTGCACCCGCTCGACCCGGAGATCGGCATCGAGTGGCCCGTCGGCATCGAGCCGGTCCTGTCCGACAAGGACGCGCAGGCCCCGACCCTGGAGGAGGCCCGCCGCGCCGGGCTGCTGCCGTCCTACCAGGACTGCCTCGACCACTACGCCAAGCTCGGCCTGCCCGGCTGAGCCTCCGGCCACGCCGCCGCCAGGGACGGCCAGGCGGCGTGCAGGGCGTCCCGCCAGTCGCGCATGGGCGCCAGGCCCGCCGCCGCCCACCGGCCGTGCCCGAGGACGCTGAACGCCGGACGCGGCGCGGGCCGCACGAACCTCTCGCTCGTCGTGGGCCGCACCCGGGCCGGGTCGAGGCCGAGCAGCGCGAACACCTCGCGGGCCAGCCCGTACCAGGTCGTCCGGCCCGCGCTGGTGCCGTGGTACGCCCCGGCGGGGGCGTCCGCGCGGGCCAGCGCGATGATCCGGTCGGCGAGGTCGCCGGTCCAGGTCGGCTGCCCGGCCTGGTCGTCGACCACCTCGACGGTGTCGCGCTCCCCCGCCAGCCGCGCCATCGTCCGGACGAAGCTGGGCCCGTGCGCCCCGTACAGCCACGCCGTCCGCACCACGTACCCGCGCTCGTAGCCGAGCACCGCCGCCTCGCCGGCGAGCTTCGTCCGGCCGTAGGCGTTGACGGGCGCGGCCGGGGCGTCCTCCGGGTACGGCTCGGTGGCGGAGCCGTCGAACACGTAGTCGGTGGACACCTGCACGAGCTTCGCGCCGATCTCCGCGCACGCCCCGACGAGCGCCTCGACGGCGGTGCCGTTGACGGCGAGCGCCGCGTCCTCGTGCGCCTCCGCGTCGTCCACGGCCGTCCAGGCGGCGCAGTTCACCACCACGTCGGGCCGGTGCCGCCGCAGCGCCTCCCGGACCGCGCCCGCGTCGGTCAGGTCCAGCTCACTCCGCCGCGGCGCCACCGCGCCGCCGAGGCGCGCGACGACGTCGGTGCCGAGCATCCCGCCGGCACCGGTGACCAGCCATGTCACGCCGCGTCCTCCGAGCGCTTCTTCAGCGGCTCCCACCAGGCGCGGTTCTCCTCGTACCAGCGGACCGTCGCGGCCAGCCCCTCGTCGAACGCCACCTGCGGCGCGTACCCGAGGGCGCGCAGCTTCGCGTCCGACAGCGAGTACCGGCGGTCGTGGCCCTTGCGGTCCTCGACGCGCTCGACCATGTCCCAGCCGGCGCCGACCGCGTCGAGCAGCCGCCGCGTCAGCTCCAGGTTCGTCAGCTCCGCCGTGCCCGCGATGTGGTACACCTCGCCGGGCTCGCCGCGCTCGGCGACCACCTGGATGCCGCGGCAGTGGTCGGCGGCGTGGATCCAGTCGCGCACGTTCCCGCCGTCCCCGTACAGCGGCACCGTATGGCCGTCCATCAGGTTCGTGGCGAACAGCGGGATGACCTTCTCCGGGTACTGGTAGGGCCCGTAGTTGTTGCCGCAGCGGGTGATGCTGACCGGCAGCCCGTGTGTGCGCGCGTAGGCGCGCGCCATCATGTCGCCGCCGGCCTTCGCCGCCGAGTACGGCGAGTTCGGCGCGAGCGGCGCCTCCTCGTCCCAGGAGCCCTCGTCGATGCTGCCGTACACCTCGTCGGTGGACACCTGCACGACCCGGGGGGTCCCCGCGTCCAGGCACGCCTGCATCAGCGTCTGCACGCCGAGCACGTTCGTCCGCGCGAACTCCGCGCCGCTGGCGATCGACCGGTCCACGTGCGACTCGGCCGCGAAGTTCAGCACCACGTCATGCCCCGGCACCAGCTCCGCGAGCAGCCCGCCGTCGCAGATGTCGCCGTGGACGAAGGTGAACCGCCCTTCGACCGGCTCCAGGTTCGCCAGGTTCCCGGCGTAGGTCAGCTTGTCCAGCACGGTGATCTCGGCGCCGGCCCACGCGGGGAACGCCCCGGACGCGAGGTCCCGCACATACTGCGACCCAATGAACCCGGCCCCACCCGTCACCAGCACCCGCGGGGGTCGGTCACCCGTCATGTCCATCTGAACTCCTCATTCGGACATCCGCCTTCCGGCACAGGAGCAGCGGAGGTGGCCATGGAACTTCGAACAAACGCACGACGCAGAGCAAACGAACCGCTACAGTCCGTCCCATGCCGCGGACCGTCAAGCGAGCGTTCAAGTACCGCTGCTACCCCACGCCTCAACAAGCCACGCAGCTTGTACGGACCTTCGGTTGTGTCCGCCTCGTCTATAACAAGGCCCTGGAGGAGCACATCCGGGTCTTCCGCACCGAAGGTCGTCACCTTGGTCTCAACGAGGCGTCGGCGAGGCTCACGCAGTGGAAACGCGACCCGGCCTTCCGCTTTCTGGCGGAGGTCTCGTCGGTTCCGCTTCAGCAAGCTCTGCGGCACCTGCGGAGCGCGTTCACCAACTTCTTCTCGGGACGCGCGCGCCATCCGTCCTTCAAGTCGCGGAAGAAGGGCAAGGCAAGTGCCGCCGAGTACACCAGGTCGGCGTTCGCCTACCGGAACGATGAACTGACGCTCGCCAAGATGGACGCGCCGCTCCGTGTCGTCTGGTCGCGTCCGCTTCCCAGCGGAGCGACGCCGTCCAGGGTCACGGTCACCCGCGATGCGGCGGGGCGGTGGTTCGTGTCCCTGCTGTGCGAGGACAGTGTCGCCGCACTGCCTCCCGTCGCGCAGCGCACAGGCGTGGACTTCGGCATCACGGCGCTGGCGACCCTTTCGACGGGCGAGAAGGTCACCAATCCCCGGTACGGCGATCGTGACCGGAAGCGACTCGCCGAAGCTCAGCGCAGCCTCTTCCGGAAACGCAAGGGCTCGGCCAATCGCGCCAAGGCGCGGCGGCGCGTCGCGCGCGTCCATGCGCGGATCGCCGACCGGCGGCGCGATTTCCTGCACAAGCTTTCGACTCGGCTCGTCCGCGAGAACCAAGTGGTCGTGATCGAGGACCTGGGCGTCGGGAACATGCTCAAGAACCCGTCCCTGGCTCGCGCCATCGCCGATGCGGGCTGGCGCGAGCTGCGCACGATGCTGGAGTACAAGGCCGACTGGTACGGACGCGAACTGACCGTGGTCGATCGTTGGTTCCCGTCCAGCAAGCTGTGCAGTTCCTGCGGACGCCGTGCTTCCGCGATGCCCTTGGCGGTCCGCGAGTGGAGCTGCGCCGCCTGCGGCGCCCGTCACGACCGGGACGTCAACGCTGCGCAGAACATCCTCGCCGCCGGGCCGGCGGAGAGGCGAAACGCCTGCGGAGCTGCTGTAAGACCTCAACGGAGATTCTTCCCGGCGGGCGAGCGGTGATGAAACAGGAAGCCCGGCGGGCGACCGCCGGATTCCCCTTTCGCAAGGGGACTGCCGGTCAATTGCTGATCTGCACTTTGCTGTGATCTCCCAGGACGAGGCGGTGGGCCTTCGGGACGCGGGGGGCGGGGGTGACCTCGGCCTCGCGGCCGATCAGCGAGCACTCGATGCGGCCGACGCCGTCGATGGACGCGCCGCGCAGCACGATCGAGTACTCGATCTCGCTGTCCAGGACCGCGCAGTCGCGGTCGATGGAGGTGAACGGGCCGACGTAGGAGTCGCGGACGACCGAGCCGGCGCCGACGATGACCGGGCCGACGACGCGGGACCCCGCGACGCGGGCGCCCGCCTCCACCACGACCCGGCCGATCAGCTCGCTGGCCCCGTCCACCTCGCCCTCCACATGAGGTTCGACGCCCTCCAGGACGAGGCGGTTGACCTCCAGCATGTCGGTGACGTTGCCGGTGTCCTTCCAGTAGCCGGTGATCACCGTGGACTCGACCCGGTGGCCGTGGTCGATCAGCCACTGGATCGCGTCGGTGATCTCCAGCTCGCCGCGCGCGGACGGCTTCAGCTCAGCGACCGCGTCGTGCACCGCCGGGCTGAACAGGTACACCCCGACGAGCGCCAGGTCGCTCTTCGGGAACTCCGGCTTCTCCTCCAGCGCGACGACCCGGCCGGCGCCGTCGAGTTCGGCGACGCCGAACGCGCGCGGGTCGGAGACGTGCGTCAGCATGATCTGCGCCTGCGGGCGCTCCGCGCGGAACCGGTCGACGAGCCCGTCGATGCCGCCGACGATGAAGTTGTCGCCGAGGTACATCACGAAGTCGTCGCCGCCGAGGTACTCGCGGGCGATGAGGACGGCGTGCGCCAGCCCGCGCGGGGCGTCCTGGCGCAGGTACGTCACGTCGAGGCCGAACGCCGAGCCGTCGCCGACGGCGCCGCGGATCTCCGCCTCGGTGTCGCCGACGACGATGCCGACCTCGCGGATGCCGGCGTCCCGGATCGACTCCAGGCCGTAGAACAGGACCGGCTTGTTCGCGACCGGGACGAGCTGCTTCGCCGAGGTGTGGGTGATGGGGCGGAGCCGGGACCCGGCGCCGCCCGCCAGCACGAGGGCCTTCACGGCGCGACGGCGGAGGTCGGGCCCTGGGGGGCGGGCAGGTGCACGGGGGGCTCCAAAGGGGTGCTTATCGGGCGCCGGTGATCATCCCGGCGCCGACGGTGTTGTTGGTGGCCTCGTCGATCAGGATGAAGCCGCCGGTCAGCCGGTTGCGGTTGTAGTCGTCGACGAACAGCGGCTGCGTCACCCGCAGCGAGATCCGGCCGATCTCGTTCAGGCCGAGGCCCTCCGCCTGCTCGTCGCGGTGCAGCGTGTTGACGTCCAGCCGGTAGTGCAGGTCCTTCACCAGCGCCTTCGCGGTGCGGGTGGTGTGCTTGATGATCAGCTTGGAGCGCGGGGTGAGGACCCGGTCCGGGGTCATCCAGCACACCATCGCGTCGAGGTCCTGCGCGACCTCCGGCCGGTTGTGCGGGCGCGCGATCATGTCGCCGCGGGAGATGTCGATGTCGTCGGCGAGCCGCAGCGTCACCGACATCGGCGCGTACGCCTCCTCGACCGGGCCGTTCGGGCCGTCGATGTGGGTGATCGTCGTGGTCAGCCCGGACGGCAGGTGCACCACCTCGTCGCCCGGCTTCAGCACGCCGCCCGCGACCTGCCCCGCGTAGCCGCGGTAGTCGTGCAGGTCGGGGTCGGTGGAGGCGTGCGGACGGATCACGTACTGCACCGGGAACCGCACGTCGATGAGGTTGCGGTCGGAGGCGATGTGCACGTGCTCCAGGTGGTGCAGCAGCGACGACCCGTCGTACCACGGCATGTTCACGCTGCGCTCGACGACGTTGTCGCCGTGCAGCGCCGAGATCGGGATGAACGTCAGGTCGGAGACGTCCAGCTTGGAGGCGAACGCGGTGAACTCGTCGACGATCCGCTCGTAGACGGCCTGGTCGTAGTCGACGAGGTCCATCTTGTTGATCGCCACGACCAGGTGCGGGACCTGCAGCAGCGTGGTCAGGAACGCGTGCCGCCGGGACTGCTCCAGGATCCCCTTGCGGGCGTCCACCAGGATGATCGCCAGGTCGGCGGTGGACGCGCCCGTCACCATGTTCCGGGTGTACTGGATGTGCCCGGGGGTGTCGGCGATGATGAACTTGCGGCGCGGCGTCGCGAAGTAGCGGTACGCCACGTCGATGGTGATGCCCTGCTCCCGCTCGGCGCGGAGCCCGTCGGTCAGCAGCGCGAGGTTCGTGTACTCCTCGCCGCGGTCCACGCTGGTCTTCTCGACCGACTCCAGCTGGTCCTCGAAGATGGACTTGGAGTCGAACAGCAGCCGCCCGATCAGGGTGGACTTGCCGTCGTCGACGCTGCCGGCGGTGGCGAACCGCAGCAGGTCCATGCCCTTGACCTGCTCGGTCGTGGCGGACGCGCGCTCGGCGGGCTCGTTCGTGCTGGCCATTAGAAGTAGCCCTCCTTCTTGCGGTCCTCCATGGCGGCCTCGCTGGTCCGGTCGTCGGCGCGGGTCTGGCCGCGCTCGGTGATCCGCGTCGCGGCGATCTCCGCGATCACCTCTTCCAGCGTCGCGGCGTTCGACTTCACCGCGCCCGTGCAGGACGCGTCGCCCACCGTCCGGTACCGGACGGACGCCTCGAACTCCGGCTCGTCGTCACCGCGGTTCGCGAACCCGGTCTCGGCGTCCAGCAGCAGCCCGTCGCGCTCGAACACCCGCCGGGTGTGCGCGAAGTAGATCGGCGGCAGCTCCAGCTCCTCGCGCCGCACGTAGTCCCAGATGTCCAGCTCGGTCCAGTTCGACAGCGGGAACACCCGGACGTGCTCGCCCTGCGTGATCCGCGTGTTGAACAGGTTCCACAGCTCCGGCCGCTGGTTCTTCGGGTCCCACTGGCCGAACTCGTCCCGGAACGACACCACGCGCTCCTTCGCGCGCGCCTTCTCCTCGTCGCGGCGCGCACCGCCGAACGCCGCGTCGAACCCGTGCTCCTCGATCGCGTCCAGCAGCGGCGTGATCTGCAGCCGGTTCCGCGACGCGCGGCGCCCCTTCTGCTCCACCACCCGGCCGGAGTCGATCGCGTCCTGCACCGACGCCACGACCAGCCGGACGCCCAGCTCGGCGACGCGCCGGTCGCGGTACTCCATCACCTCGGGGAAGTTGTGCCCGGTGTCGACGTGCATCACCGGGAACGGGATCGGCGCGGGCCAGAACGCCTTCTGGGCCAGGCGCAGCATCACGATGCTGTCCTTGCCGCCCGAGAACAGCAGCACGGGCCGCTCGAACTCGGCCGCCACCTCCCGGAAGATATGGATCGACTCGGCTTCGAGGACGTCTAGCTGGGACAGCAGGTAATCGCAACGCTGCATGGTCTGGGACTCTCTCCACGCTGTACTGGCAGATGCAACCGGTGGCACGGGACGGGCGCACGCGCTTCCCACCGGATCGAACGTCGGCCCGCCGCTGATCAATCCCGCCTGGCGAGGCGGTCAGTCGGGCAGGCTGTCGCTCACGTCTCCGATGCCGGTCAGCAGCGTCGACGCCGACACGGGGTGGCACACCAGGATATCCGGCAGCCTCGGGTCCTTCCGGTTGTACTCCAGCGGGGCCCCGTCGACGCGCGACGCGTGCGCGCCCGCCGCGAGCGCCACCGCCGCCGGCGCCGCCGAGTCCCACTCGTACTGGCCGCCCGCGTGCACGTAGGCGTCCACCTCGCCGAGCAGCACCGCGGAGATCTTCGCCCCCGCCGAGCCGATCGGCACCAGCTCCACGTCCAGGCCTTCCGAGGGGGGACGACCCCCCACGCCCCCCGCAACCGCCTTTTCCAGCTTCTCGGCAAGCCGCTGCACGAACTCGGGCGGCCGCGTCCGGCTCACCGCGATCCGCAGCTTCCCCGGGTCCGGCGCGGGCACGTGCAGCGGCACCTCCCGCGGCAGGCCCCGGCGCGCGGCGTCCGAACCCGCGGTCACCGGGTCCGGCTCGCCGGGGTCGTCGCGGACGAGCGCCGCGCCGCCCGTGGCGTCGGTGCGCAGCGTCAGGCCCTGCGCCGGCAGCGCGACCGCGCCCGCCGACAGCCGCGCCGCGCCCGCCGCGTCCCGCTCCCACAGCGCCACGTGGACGGCCCAGTCGCGGCGGCCCTCCTCGGAGAACTCCCGGGTCCCGTCCAGCGGATCGATGATCCACACGCGGGACGCCGACAGCCGCTCGGCCTCGCCGGTGTTGCGCGTCGGGGCGCGGTCGTCGCCCTGGGAGCGCTTGCCCGCCACCGACGAGCGGCCCTCCTCCGAGAGCACGGCGTCACCGGGACAGCGCTCCGCCAGCGCCGCCATCAGGTACTCGTGCGACCGCAGGTCGCCGGTGTCCTTCAGGGCGCGCCCGTCGGCGAAGCCCATCTCGTCCCGCACGCCCAGCAGCAGCCGCCCCGCCGCCGCGGCGAGCTCCGCCGCCAGCGCGTGGTCGTCCGCCACGGCTCTCTCGGTCATCCGTTGATCACATTCCCGACTCGACTGGTCTGCCCGGTCTACTTTCTCATGCATACCCCACACCGCCCGGTGCCAGGGTCACGTCCCACCTGGCGAGACCGGGCGTGGGGCGCGTACCGGCGTCCGGTACGCGCCGCGGCACTCGGCACCCGCCGCTCGCGGGCGCCGCGGCCGGTGCCGCCGCGGTCAGTAGGCGCCGGAGCCGCGGAACACCGCCGACCACGTCTTCCACATGATCTGCAGGTCCAGCGCGAGCGACCAGTTGTCCACGTACCGCAGGTCGAGCCGGACCGACTCGTCCCACGTCAGGTCCGAGCGGCCGCTGACCTGCCAGAGGCCCGTCAGTCCCGGCTTCACCACGAGCCGCCGGTACACGTCGCCGCCGTACTGCGCGACCTCCTCCGGCAGCGGCGGGCGCGGCCCCACCAGCGACATGTCGCCCCGCAACACGTTGAACAGCTGCGGCAGCTCGTCCAGCGAGTAGCGGCGCAGCCACCGCCCCACCTTCGTGATGCGCGGGTCCTCCCGGATCTTGAACAGCACGCCGTCGTTCTCGTTGTGCTCCATCAGCGCGTTCTTGCGCGCCTCCGCGTCCTGCACCATCGTGCGGAACTTCAGCACCGTGAACTCGCGGCCGCCGCGCCCGACCCGGACCTGCTTGAACATCACCGGCCCGGCGCTCGTCACCTTGATCAGGAACGCGACCACCAGCATCAGCGGGCTCAGCAGCAGCAGGCCGGTCAGCGCCGCCGTCCGGTCGAACAGCCCCTTCAGCACCCGCCGGCCGCCGTCCAGCTCCGGATGCTCCACGTGCAGCAGCGGCAGGCCCGACACCGGACGGATCGAGATCCGCGGACCCGTCACGTCCATCAGCGCCGGCGCCACCACCAGCTCGACGTCGTCCCGCTCGATCTGCCACGCCAGCCGGCGCAGCGCCACCCCGTCCATCTCCGGACAGGCCAGCACCGCCACCGAGTCGGCGCCGGTCCGCTCCGCGACGGCCGCCGTCTGGCCGAAGTCGCCGAGCACCGGCACGCCCTCCACCTCGTGGACGGCGTCATCGCCCGACGCCAGCGCCGGCGGCAGGCACACCGCCACGATGTCCATCCCGTGGTACCGCTTCTGCCGCAGCAGCCGGATGAGGTCCGCGACGGACGTGCGGTGCCCCACCGCCACCACCCGCCGCATGCACTCCCCGTTCCAGCGCTTGCGGTGCAGCCACTTGCGCAGCCGGTACCGCGCGACCAGGTCCAGGAACGTGCCGAGCGGCATCGCCATCACGACGTACCCGCGCGCCACCTCCGTCTTGGTGGCGTACGCCAGGATCGCCAGCGTCGCGGTGAAGATGAACCCCGCGCGCAGGACGCCCTTGAACTCCTCGTACCCCACGCCGATGTACCGCGGCTGGTACGCCCGGCACAGCATCAGCATCGGCACCCAGAGGACCGGCAGCGCCACCGTCAGCGCGACGTACGGCGCCGTCGGATCGCTGGGCACCCCCGGGAAGCGGAGCACGAACGCGATCACCCCGGCCGCGAGCATGCTGAAGAAATCGAGCCCGCCGGCGAACCGGCGGTACCATCCACTCCAGCTCTGCGCATCCGGGCGACGTTGCTCCTGGCGAATCGGTGACTCGGCCTGAACCTTGTCAACGACGGCCATACGACCTCACCCAACCCATGTAACGCGCGCCCCGAAAAGCTCGATCCACCCCAGAGACGGTTGAACAGCTCCCAAGGTTCACATAAAACGTGAACCTCATCCGCGCAGAATTTTACGAGCGCCGCGCCGTGTCCGCCTCGGCACGGACCGCATCCGGCCGATTGCCGAAAACGCCTGCCCCGCGTGGTTTCAGCCCGCGTGGAACTCGTTCTGCGCGGCCTCCAGGCTCCCGGTCAGCAGCGCCTCCACCGCGTCCGCCGCCCGGTCGACCTCCAGGTCCAGGACCTTCCGCTCCGCCGCCGAGAAGTCCTTCAGCACGAACGCCGCCGCGTCCATCCGCCCGGGCGGCCGCCCCACCCCGAACCTGACCCGCAGGTACTCCTTGTCGCCGAGCGACTTCGTGATCGACCGCAGCCCGTTGTGACCGTTGTCACCGCCGCCGCGCTTCAACCGCAGCGCCCCGAACGGGATGTCCAGCTCGTCGTGGACGACGATCAGCCGCTCCACCGGAACCTTGTAGAAGTCCCGCAGCCCCTTCACCGGGCCGCCCGACTCGTTCATGTACGTCCGCGGCTTCGCCAGCACCGCGCGGACGCCCGCGAGCCGGCCCTCCAGCACGTCCGCCCGCGACCGGTGCGCCTTGAACCGGCCGCCGGCCCGGCCCGCCAGCACGTCCAGCACCATGAACCCGGCGTTGTGCCGGTTGCCGGCGTACGACGGTCCCGGATTGCCCAGGCCGACCACCAGCCAGACGTCCGTGCTCACCCGATCTCCTCACAGCCGAAGGCCCCCGCAGGCGTGCCTGCGGGGGCCGTTCGTCGTTCCGCCGTTCCGCCGTGCTACTCGGCGGGCTCCTCCGCCTCGGCCTCGGCCGCCGCCTCGGCGGCCTCCGCCGCGGCTTCGGCGGCCTCCGCCTCGGCCGCGGTCTCGGTGTCGCCCGCGGACGCCGACGCGTCGGCGATCTGCAGGATCAGCGTCTCCTCGTCGGTCGCCAGCGTGGTGCCCGACGGCAGCTTCAGGTCCTTGGCCAGCAGCTGCGTGCCGACCTCGACGCCCTCGATGGACAGCTCCACCGACTCGGGGATGTGCGTCGCCTCGGTCTCGACCGAGATCTGGACGGCCTCCTGCTGCACGACACCGCCCGCGACCACCTCGCCGACGACGTTCACCGGCAGGTCGACGGTGACCTTCTCGCCCCGCTTGACCAGCAGCAGGTCGACGTGCTCCAGGAAGCCCTTGATCGGGTCGCGCTGCACGTCCTTGGGCAGCGCGAGCTCCGCACCGCTGCCGACGCCCTCGATGGTCAGCAGCACGTTCGGGGTCTTCAGCGCGAGCATCAGCTCGTGGCCCGGCAGCGTGATGTGCTGCGGGTCGGTGCCGTGACCGTAGAGGACGGCGGGCACCTTGCCGGCCCGGCGGGTGCGCCGCGCGGCACCCTTACCGAACTCGGTGCGCGGCTCGGCGGCGATGCGTACCTCGGACACGGCGAAAACTCCTTGCTTGTTGCGATCCACGGCCGTCCCGCAGGACGTCCGCTACGGACAGAGCGAATCAGGCGTAGCTCGATGCGTCAGGCGCCTCGAAGATTCTTTGCGTTACCCGGGGAGTACGGACCTGAACGGAGCCGCACTGACGACCCGGGGCATACGCGGATTCAAGAAGTCTAGCCGATCGTTTCCACGCGCAACGCCATCGCCCCCGCGACGACCCGCCGCGGGGGCCCTTCTCCGACGTTGACGGCCCGGTCAGAGCCGGACGCGAACGGCACCCTCGCCTGGAAAGACGAACGCCCGCCCCGCCGGGTTCCGCTACCCCGGCACGCCGACCGCATAACGACCGCCAACGATCACCTCAGCCGCCGCAGCGACCTCAGCCACGGAACCGACCTTGACCGACGACCCCAGCCACAGGAGTGACCTTGGCCGGCGACCTCAGCGGACGGCCCCGGCCACGCAACGACCTCGACCGTCGCGATCGCGAGCGAAGCCAAGTTCGAGCTTGCGAGAACTTGATCGCGCAGCGAGCCCCCAGGGCGAGTCGGAGCGATGCAGCGATCGCACGCTTTGTCCGTTGAAGGGAGGGCCCCCAGGGCCCGACCGCCGAGGACAAAGCAATGTCAGCTGTGCCCGCCGAAGAGGCTGGTGACGGAGCCGTCGCTGAAGACCTCGTTGATCGCGCGGGCGACCAGCGGGGCGATCGACAGGACCGTCAGCTTGTCGAACTGCTTGTCCTCCGGGATGGGGAGCGTGTTGGTCAGGACGACCTCGGAGATCCGGGAGTTCTTCAGCCGGTCGACCGCGGGGCCGGACAGGACGCCGTGGGTGGCGGCGACGACGACCTTGTCGGCGCCGTGGTCGAACAGCGCGTCGGCGGCCTTCACGATGGTCCCGCCCGTGTCGATCATGTCGTCGACCACGACGCAGGTGCGGCCCTTGACCTCGCCGACGACGTCGAAGACCTTCACCTCGTTGGCGACGTCCGGGTCGCGCTTCTTGTGGATGATCGCCATCGGGACGCCGCCGAGCCGGTCGGACCAGCGCTCGGTCACCCGGACGCGGCCGGCGTCGGGCGCGACCACGGTCACCCGGGAGGTGTCGAGGCGGCTCTCGAAGTGGTGCGCCAGCAGGTCCAGCGCGAACAGGTGGTCGACGGGGCCGTCGAAGAACCCCTGGATCTGCGCGGTGTGCAGGTCCACGGTGATCAGCCGGTCGGCGCCGGCGGTCTTGAACAGGTCGGCCATGAGCCGCGCCGAGATCGGTTCGCGGCCGCGGTGCTTCTTGTCCTGCCGGGCGTAGCCGAAGAACGGCGCGACGACCGTGATCCGCTTGGCGGACGCGCGCTTCAGCGCGTCCACCATGATCAGCTGCTCCATGATCCACTGGTTGATGGGAGCTGTGTGGCTCTGGATCACGAAGGCGTCGGAGCCACGGACCGACTCCAGGAACCGCACGAACGTCTCACCGTTGGCGAAGTCGTACGCGGACGTCGGCGTCAGGTCGACGTGGAGGTTGTCGGCGACCTCCTTGGCCAGGTCCGGGTGGGCTCGGCCGGTGAAGAGCATCAGCTTCTTCTGACCGCTCGCTTTGATCCCACTCACCTCTGACAACTCCCCCTCAATGGAACTGTGCACTCATGTGGGTTGTCGTCCCCACTCCCCGGGCACCACAAGAGTCCTCTCCGTGATGCCCGGTCGTCTGTTGTCCGTGGGGGACGCCGCTGTCCTCCACCTCCCCGCCGGACGGCGGGGCAGTCATCGGCGCGCCTGCTCTCCGGCGCGTGCCGTCAGGCCGGCTCGTCCCGGTCCTCGGCGGCGCGGCGCGCCGCCTCCGCCGCGGGCGAGCCGGGCCGCTTGCGCTCGACCCAGCCCTCGACGTTGCGCTGCCGCGCCCGCGCGACGGCCATCGCCCCCGGCGGGACGTCCTGGATGATCACCGAGCCGGCGGCGGTGTAGGCGCCGTCGCCCACCGTCACCGGCGCGACGATCATGTTGTCGCTGCCGACCTTCACGTGGGAGCCGATCACGCTGCGGTGCTTGCGCTCGCCGTCGTAGTTCACGAACACCGAGCTCGCGCCGATGTTGGAGTGGTCGCCGATCTCGGCGTCGCCGACGTAGGTGAGGTGCGGCACCTTGGTGCCCTCGCCGATCTCGGCGTTCTTGGTCTCGACGTAGGTGCCGATCTTGCCCTTGCGGGCCAGGCGCGTCCCGGGCCGCAGGTAGGCGAACGGGCCGACGGACGCCTCCGGGCCGATCTCGGCCTCGACGCACACGGCGTTCACCACGGACGCGTCCGCGCCGACGCGGGTGTCGGTCAGGGTGCAGTTCGGCCCGACGCTGGCGCCCGCCTCCAGGTGGGTGCGGCCGTGCAGCTGGGTGCCCGGGTGCACGACGGCGTCCGGTTCGGCGGTGACGTCGGCGTCGATCCAGGTGGACGCGGGGTCGATGATCGTCACCCCGGCCCGCATGTGGGCCTCGAGGATGCGGTCGTTCAGCTGCCGGCGGGCCTGGGCCAGCTGGACCCGGTCGTTCACGCCCTGCGTCTCGACCCAGTCGGCGACCAGGTGCGCGCCGGCCCGGTGGCCGTCGCCGCGCAGGATCGCCACGACGTCGGTGAGGTACTCCTCGCCGCCGGCGTTGTCGGTGGTCACCCGCTTGAGCGCGTCCTCCAGCAGGGTGCCGTCGAAGGCGTACATGCCGACGTTGATCTCGGTGACGGCGCGCTGCGCGTCGGTGGCGTCCTTGTGCTCGACGATCGCCTCGACGCTGCCGTCCGCCGCGCGGATCATCCGCCCGTATCCGGTCGCGTCGGGCATCTCGGTCGTGAGGACGGTGACCGCGTTGCCCTCGTCCTCGTGCGTGCGGACAAGCGCGGCGAGGGTCTCGCCGCGCAGCAGCGGATGGTCGCCGTTGGTCACCACGACGGTGCCGTCGAGCGATCCGGTCTGCTCCAGCGCCATCCGGACGGCGTGCCCCGTCCCGCCCTGGACCTCCTGGACGACGGGCTCCACGTCCGGCGCGTGCTCGCCCAGGTAGGCGACGGCCTGCTCGCGGCGGTGCCCGACGACCGCGACGAGCCGCCGCGGCTCGAGCTCGCGGGCGGCGGCGAGCACGTGGCCCAGCATCGCGCGCCCGCACAGCTCGTGCAGGACCTTCAGGGTGCGGGACTTCATTCGCGTGCCCTCGCCCGCGGCGAGAACGATGACGGCGGCCGGGCTGTTGGCACTCACTAGGAGGCTCCTCGGCATCGCGGACGGGATCGGCTGCGAGCGCGTCCACCTGCGACATCAGGGCATGGCAGGCCGGAGCGCACCCGACACGGGAAGGATACCGCCCGCTGGGCGCGCGTCACCCCGCGGGCCACCTCACCAGGACAGACGCCCCAGAAGACGGCAATTCGGACAGATGTGCTCCCGGGGGAGGAATCGAACCTCCGTTGACTGAACCAAAATCAGTTGTCCTGCCCCTAGACGACCCGGGAAGGGCGATGTGAACCTCTCTGCGATGGAGTGTCAGCTCGCACGGGAACACGATACCGAGTGGATCCCGGGCGCCCCTACGGCTTTTCCCTCGCCCGCAGGACTTTACCGGGCGAGCCAGCCGGGCAGCGGCTCGCGGGCGTGCGACCATGCGGCGGGGACGGCCTCGGCGCCGAGATGGGCGGCCACGATCCCGCCGGCGATCGCGGACGTGGTGTCCATGTCGCCGCCGACCATGACGCACGCGCGTACCGCCGCCTCGTAGTCGGTCAGCCGGGTGGCCGCCGCCCACAGCGCGTAGGGCACGGTGTCCTGCGCCGAGATGCGGTTGCCGTTGCCCAGGTCGTGGGCGGCGTCCTGCGGGGACTTGGACAGCAGGCGCAATGCCCGCTTGAGGCCGCGCCGCACGTACTCGCCCATCGCGGTGTGCTCCAGCGCCACCTCGATGACGTCCCTGGGGGCGACGCCGCCGTCCTTCCGGGAGGCGACGTAGGCGGCGGCGACGGCCACCGCCACGGCACCGGCGATCCCCTCGACGTGCGAGTGGGTGATCTCGGCCGAGAGGGCCGCCTGGGCCGCGGCGCGGTCGAGGTCGTCCGCGAAGAAGGCGCCGAGGGGCGCGACGCGCATCGCCGCGCCGTTGCCGAAGGAGCCCTTGCCGTCGAACAGCTCCCGCGAGGCGCGATGCCAGTGGTCACCGCCCCGGATGCGCTCCAGCAACTCGACGGCGCCCGCGCCGTAGCGGCGGTGGATGTCGAACCGGTCGGCGAACGACCGCGCCAGTGCGTCCTGGTCGATTTGCCCGAATCGGTTTAGAACGTCTACTACCGAGCACGCCATCTCCGTGTCGTCCGACCACCCCCACGGCGCCGGCGGCACACCCGCCTCCGCGGACACGTGCCGGTTGGCCAGGACGAAGAACTGGTCGCCGAACGCGTCGGCGGTGGAGAGGCCCGCCAGGGAGGCGTGGGCGCGCGCGGAGCGCTCGGCCGGAGTCGGGGGCATGGGCGGTCCTTCCGGGACGGACGGTGAGGTTTCGCAGGAGAGTTTTGTGGCCCATGAGAGAGATTCCCACTGAATTTACCGGCCGTCCCTGTCCAACTTACGGATCCGTAGGTTACGTTGGCGTAGGTAAGGCAGCTCTAGTCACAGGAAGTGGTGACGCATGACAACGGCTCCGACCATGGCTCCTCCCCGACCCGAACGGCGTCCCGAACTAGCACCCGACCAGCAGGGCAACGCCGAACGCGCGCTCGTCGCGGTGTTCACCGGCGTCCCGTTCCTGGCCCTGTTCGCGGCCGTCCCGCTCGCCTGGGGCAGGTTCCTCGGCTGGACCGACGTCGCGCTGACGGCCGTGTTCTACCTGCTGTCCGCGGGCGGGATCACCGTCGGCTACCACCGGTACTTCACGCACGGGTCGTTCAAGGCGAACCGCGGACTCAAGATCTTCCTCGCGCTGGCCGGCAGCATGGCCATCGAGGGCCCGGTCATCACCTGGGTCGCCGACCACCGGCGCCACCACAAGCACTCCGACCAGGAGTTCGACCCGCACTCGCCGTGGCGGTTCGGCGACGACTGGAAGGCGCTCGCCAAGGGCCTGCTCTGGGCGCACTACGGCTGGCTGTTCGACGCCAACCGGACGTCCAAGCAGCGGTTCGCCAAGGACCTGCTCAAGGACCGCGACATCACCCGGATCCACCTGGCCTTCCCCGGACTGGTGGCGGTGTCGTTCCTGCTGCCGGCCGCGCTCGGCGGCCTGATCACGATGTCGTGGCTCGGCTTCTTCACGGCGCTGTTCTGGGCCGGGTTCGTGCGGATCACGCTCGTCCACCACGTGACGTGGGCGATCAACTCGATCTGCCACACGTTCGGCAAGGAGGACTTCGAGGTCCGCGACAAGTCCCGCAACGTCTGGTGGCTGGCCATCCCGTCGCTCGGCGAGTCGTGGCACAACCTGCACCACTGCGACCCGACGTGCGCGCGGCACGGGGTGCTGAAGGGGCAGATCGACATCAGCGCGCGGATCATCTGGGCGTTCGAGAAACTGGGCTGGGCGCGGGACGTCCGGTGGCCGAAGGACGACAGGCTGTCCGCGAAGCGCACGAAGCAGGCGGCTTGACCGTCACAATTGATCCCGTGACAGATCCCGCTCCCAGGCCCCGCAGAAAGCGGATGACCGGCAAGGAACGCCGCGAGCAGCTCCTCGACATCGGCCGCACCCTGTTCGCCGAGCGTGGCCTGGACGGCACCTCGGTGGAGGAGATCGCCTCCGCCGCGGGTGTGTCGAAGCCCGTGGTGTACGAGCACTTCGGCGGCAAGGAGGGGCTCTACGCCGTCGTCGTCGACCGGGAGTTCGAGCGGCTGCTGAGCCTGGTGACCGAGGCGCTGAACTCGGCGATCCACTACCGGAGCAAGCTGGAGAAGGCGGCGCTGGCGCTGCTGGAGTACATCGAGGGGCATCCGGACGGGTTC
Organism: Spirillospora sp. NPDC000708; assembly: GCF_040299565.1. Taxonomy (NCBI): domain Bacteria; kingdom Bacillati; phylum Actinomycetota; class Actinomycetes; order Streptosporangiales; family Thermomonosporaceae; genus Spirillospora; species Spirillospora sp. NPDC000708. The sequence goes on along the minus strand of NZ_JBEPCJ010000030.1, from coordinate 57,132 downwards.
CGGATCCTCGTGCGGGACTCGCACGGCGGCACCGGGACGGGCAGCTACGCGAGCCTGCTCAGCGAGATCGCCGGCGAGGTGGAGTACATCCTCGCCCAGGAGTTCGACCGCCACGACTACGACGACAAGTTCGCTCCGCTGTACGCGCAAAGCCTGGTCGGCATGGTGGCCCTGACGGGCCAGTGGTGGCTGGACGTGCGCAAGCCGAAGCGCGAGGAGGTCGCCGCGCACGTGGTGAACCTCGCGTGGAACGGCCTCGCGGGCCTGGAGCCGAAGCCGTCGCTGGACCCGCGGCAGCGGCGCAAGGAGATGGAGCGCGCGGAGAAGCGCGCGGAGAAGGCCGCCGCGAAGGCGGAGAAGGCGGAGAAGGCGGCGGCGGCGCGGGCCGAGAAGGCGCAGCGGAGGAGCCGCCGCGAGGCGGAGGCCGACTTCACCGACCCGAGCCCGCATCCGTCGGTCTGACCCGGTTCGAGGGCCGGTCGTGCGCTGCGGCGCGCGGCCGGCCTTCGGCTTTCGTGCCCCGAGCGGCCCCCCTGGCCTTCCGCGCGGTTTCGGCCTTCCGCGCGCTGCGGGGCGGCGCTCGTCCGGCGGGGCGGGCGGTCAGTCCTCGGGCTGGAGGAATTCGAGGCGGTTGCCGACGGGGTCGTCGGCGTAGAAGCGGCGGTAGCCGGGGAACAGGCCGTCGCGGCGGACGTCGTGGCCGGCGGCGCGGAGCCGGTCGGCGAGAGCGTCGAGGTCGCCGGTGAGCAGGCCCGGGTGGGCCTTGCGGGCGGGGCGGAAGTCCTCCTCGATGCCGAGGTGGAGTTCGAGGCCGGGGCCGCGGAACCAGGCGCCGCCGCGCTTGGCGAGCTCGGGTGGCTTGGGGATCTCCTCGAGGCCGAGGACGCCGGCGTAGAAGGCGCGGAGGGCGTCCTCGCTGCCGGGCGGGGCGGCCAGCTGGACGTGGTGGAGGGCGGTGAGCATGCGGGCCTCCTCGCGAACGGACGCCGGCGGCCGTCCGGAGTTCGTCCGGGCGGCCGCCGGCAGGGGTCGCCGGCATCGGGTCGCGAAGCCGGGGTTCGGTGCCGGGCCGGGCGGTCTGCGATCATGTGCGGGTCGCGTCCGCGCGGCCTGGATGCCGCCCGCCGGCCGAGCTGGCACACCGCAGGGGAACGAGTCGCTTCCCTCGGCCGGCGGGCGGCACCCCGTCTAGGGGGCGTGACGTGTGGCGATCACGAACACTCTCCTGAACGGGAAGACGGTGCCGTAGGGGCGGCGGGGGTAGGCGTCGCGGAGCCGGTCCCGGTAGGCGGCGAGGAACTCGCCGGCCTCGTCCGGCGGGAGCGCGGACAGCACGGGGCGAAGCGCGGTGCCCTTCACCCATTCGAGGACGGGGTCGTCGCCGCTGAGGACCTGCATGTAGGTGGTCTCCCAGGCGTCGACGGCGCATCCGTGGCGGGCGAGGCGGTCGAGGTAGCCGGCGGGGTCGAGGACGGGGTCGTCGCGGACGGTGCCGGCGAGGCGGTCGCGCCAGCGCGGGGAGCGGCACAGCTCGCGGAGCAGGACGTGGCTGGGCGCGTCGAAGTTGCCGGGGACCTGGAAGGCGAGGCGCCCGCCGGGGGCGAGGGCGTCGACCCAGCGCGGCAGCAGGTCGAGGTGGCCGGGGACCCACTGCAGGACGGCGTTGGAGACGATCAGGTCGACGGGGCCGTCGGGCCGCCAGTCGGCGACGTCGGCCACGTCGAAGGTGAGCCGTCCGGGGATCGCGTGGGCGCGGGCGGCGGCGATCATCTCGGGGGAAGAGTCGAGGGCTCGCACGACCGCCCGGGGCCAGCGGCCCGCGAGGGTCGCGGTGAGCTCCCCGCTCCCGCACCCGAGGTCGACGACGTGCCGGGGCTCGATCGGTCCGAGCCGGCCGACCAGTTCGGTGAACGGCCTGGCGCGCTCGTCGCCGTAGACCCCGTACTGCGCGGGGTCCCACACGGCCTCAGCTTGTCTCGACATCAAGAGACATGATGCCGCGCCCATATCTTGATGTCAAGAATCTTGTCCGCCGCCGCGCCGGACCGGTCGACTGACGGATGCCGGGCGCGGCGCGCGCTCCGTAGCGTCGGCGGCACGGCGTCCGGCGGAAGGTCCGGCGCGGCGTCCGGCGGAAAGGGAGTGGGCACGTGAGCTGGGGACTGGTGCTGGGTCCTGGAGGGCCGGTCGGCACGGCGTGGCTGGCCGGGCTCGCCGCGGGGCTGCGGGAGGCGGGGGTCGACCCGGCCGGCGCGGGGACGATCGCGGGCACGTCGGCGGGCGCGATCGCGGGGGCGATGATCGCGACCGGCCGGGACCTGGCGGCGGTCGCGGAGCTGCCCCCGGCGAACGGCCCGCGCCCCGCGCGGGACCCGGCGGTCATGGAGCGGATGTTCGGGCTGATGCGCGATCCGGCGCTGGAGCCGGACGAGGCGCGCCGCCGCGTCGGACGGCTGGCGGCCGAGGCCGAGGCGCTGCCCGCCGAATGGCACCGCAGGCGGATGGAGTTCCTGGTCGGGACGGACGCGTGGCCGGAGGGCCGGCTGCTGGTCACGGCGGTGGACGTGGCGTCCGGGGAGCCCGTCGTCTGGGACCGGGCGAGCGGCGTGCCGCTGTCGGCGGCGGTCGCGGCGAGCAGCGCGGCGCCGGGCCACGCCCGTCCGATCGAGATCGATGGGCGGCTCTACATGGACGGCGCGTTCGGCGGCGGCGCGTGGCCGTGGCTTGCGCGGGACGAGGCGAAGGTCGTGCTGATCGAGCCGCTCGCGCACATGTCGGACGGCGCGGGGGCCGACGTGCGGATCGTCCCGGACGACGCGGCGCTGGAGGCGTTCGGCGGCGACGTGGGCGATGTGGGCCGGTGGGCGGAGTGCTACCGGGCGGGCGTCCGGCAGGCCCCCGACGCCGCGCGGCTGATCGCTACTGTGGCCTGATGCGGAAGGTGGTGCTGGCGTCGGCGTCGACGGCGCGGTTGCGGATCCTGCGGGAGGCGGGCGCGGACCCGCAGGTCGTCGTCAGCGGCGTCGATGAGTCGAAGATCGCGGCCGGGTCGGTCGCGGGGCTGGCGCGGGCGCTGGCGAAGGAGAAGGCGGGCGCGGTCGCGGGCGGCGTCGCGGACGCGATCGTGATCGGCTGCGACTCGCTGCTGGAGGTGGACGGGCGGGCGTTCGGCAAGCCCGCGTCGGCGGAAGAGGCCGCCGCGTGGTGGGCGGCGCGGCGCGGCGTGACGGGCGTCCTGCACACCGGGCACTGCGTGGTCGACACGGCCTCCGGGCGGGACGCGCTGGAGGTGGCGAGCACCCGGATCCGGTTCGGCGCCCCGTCCGACGAGGAGATCGCCGCGTACGTCGCCACGGGCGAGCCGCTGCACATGGCGGGCGCGTTCACGCTGGAGGGGCGCGGGGCCTGGTTCATCGACGGGATCGACGGCGATCCCGGCACGGTGATGGGCCTGTCGCTGCCCCTCCTGCGCCGGATGCTGGCCGGTATCGGGGTTCCGCTGACCGAGGTGTGGCCGGTCCCGGTCACCGCTTGAGCAGGCCGCGCTCCATCGCCACGACGACCGCGCGGGTGCGGTCGCCGACGTCGAGCTTGGCGAACACGCGGAGCAGGTGCGTCTTCACCGTCGCCTCCGCGATGACGAGCCGCCGCCCGATCTCGGCGTTGAACAGCCCGTCCGCGACCGCGTTCAGCACCTCCGCCTCCCGGGCGGTGAGCGCGACGGGCACGGGCTGCCGCATCCGCGCGACGAGCCGCTGCGCGACGCGCGGGGCGAGGACGGTCTCGCCGCGCGCGGCGGCGCGCACCGCGTCGGCGAGCTGCTCGCGGGTGGCGTCCTTGAGCAGGTAGCCGACGGCGCCCGCCTCGACGGCGCGCTCGATCTCCTCGTCGGTGTCGTAGGTGGTGAGGATCAGCACGCGGGTGCCGGTGCGGCGGGCGAGGATCTCGGTGGTGGCGGACACCCCGTCCAGCACGGGCATCCGCAGGTCGACGAGCGCGACGTCGGGCCGGAGCCGCTCGGCGAGGCCGACCGCCGCGCGGCCGTCGCCCGCCTCGCCGACGATCTCGATGCCGGGCTCGCCGGCCAGCAGCGCGGCCACGCCGGCGCGCATCACGGTGTGGTCGTCCACGAGGATCACGCGGACCGTGCCGTCGTTCGGGGTGCGGTCGTTCACGGGGTGCCGCCGTTCATGGGGTGCTCTCGCGGGGAAGCAGGGCGAGGACGCGGGTGCCCTCGCCGGGGGCGCTGGTGACGGTGAGCAGGCCGCCGAGCTCGGCGAGGCGGCGCCGCATCCCGTCCAGCCCGAACCCGCCGGACGCGGCGCCGGGCGCGAAGCCGCGCCCGTCGTCGGTGATCTCCAGTTCGACGCCGTGCGGGTGCGCGGCGAGAACGACGCCGACGGTGGTGGCGGCGGCGTGCTTGCGGACGTTCGCGAGCGACTCCTGGGTGCAGCGCAGCAGCGCGACGCGGGTCGGCTGGTCGCAGCGGACGTCGGGCAGGTCGGCGTCGACGGTGAGGCCGGTGTCCTCGGCGAACCGGTCGAGGGTGCGGCGCAGGGTCGCGGCGATGGAGCCGGCCGCGACGCCCTCGCGCGGTGCGGAGCCGACGAGGACGCGGGCCTCGGCGAGGTTCTCGCGGGCGGTCCGCTCGATGGACGCCAGCTGCCGGACGCTCGCCTCCGGGTCCGTGCCGATGCCCGCGCGGGCGGCCTCGGCGAGCACGACGATGGACGCCAGGCCCTGCGCGAGGGTGTCGTGGATCTCGCGGGCGAGCCGCTCCCGCTCGTCGGCGGCGCCCTGGCGGCGCTGCGCCTCGGCGAGGCGCCGCTCCGCGTCCTCCAGGTCGGCGGCGAGGAGGCGGGCGCGCTCGGACTGCCGGTCGACGACGCGGGTCATCCAGATCCCGACGAGGATGCTCGCGGCGTAGCCGGTGAGGGCGGCGACCGAGTTGCCGGTGACGAGCGCCCCGTCGGGATGCCTCTGGACGGCCATGCCCGCAACGGCGGCCGCGGTCGCGGCGCCGCTGAGGGCGATCGCGCGCCGCGGGCCGCCGCCCTGGATCCAGAAGTGCGGGAGGGACACGATCAGCAGCGACGCGGTGCCGTCCGCGAGGTAGGACACCGCGCCGATGCCGGCGGTCAGCACACCGAGGAACGTGTACCGGCGGACGGCCGCGTTCCCCGGGAACGTCCCGGTGATCGGGTGGCAGACGGCGAGCAGGGCCAGCAGCGCGAGCGTCCCGGACCGGATCCCCTCGCTGCGGTCCCAGGCGGCGATGCCCGGCGGGACGAGGCCGAAGCAGATCCACAGGGCGGTGTACCAGCGGCGCACCGCCCGTGCCTGGAGCCGGTCGTCGTGCTGTGGCCGTCGCTCCATGCCGATCAGCCTACTTTCGCGGGGGCGGGCGCCGGGACGGCGGCGGGCGCCGGCCGGGACGGCCACCAGGTCCGCTCGCCGAGCAGCAGCATCAGGGCGGGCAGCACCACGATGCGGATGACGAACGCGTCCACCAGCACCGCCACGGCGAGCGCGAAGCCCATCTGCTTCATCTCGATGATGTGCAGCGGGATGAAGCTGGCGAAGACGGTCACCATGACGAACGCGGCGCTGGTGACGACGCCGGCGGAGCGTCCGATGCCGTCGAGGACGGCGGTGCGGGTGGAGGCGCCGGCGAGCCGCGCCTCCCGGATCCGGCTGATCACGAAGACCTGGTAGTCCATGGACAGGCCGAACAGGATCACGAACAGGAACAGCGGGACGCGGGAGCCGATCGTCCCGGTGGAGGTGAAGCCGAGCAGGCCCTCCGCCCACGTCCCCTGGAACGTCAGGACGAGCAGGCCGAGCGCGGCGCCGGCCGACAGCAGGTTCAGCAGCACGCCGACCGCGCCGAGGACCACGGACCGGAACGCCCACACCGTCATCCCGAAGGTGACCAGCAGCAGCGACGCGATGATGAGCGGCAGCTTCTGCTTCTGGTGGTCGGGGTAGTCGGCGTAGCGGGCGACGTCGCCGGTGACGGCGACCTCGACGCCGGGCAGCCTGCCGACCGTGGCGGGGACGTAGTCGTCGCGGACGCTCTTCAGGGACGCGACGGCGGCCGGGTCGCTGACGTGGTGCGGGACGGGCAGTTCCAGCAGGCTGGTCCGGCCGTCCTGCGAGACGCGGAGCCGGGACGTCCCGGACAGGCGCGGGTCGTGCCGCGCGCGGCGGCCGAGGTCGCGCAGCGCGTCCGCCACCTCCGCCCGGCGCGCCGGGTCGGCCTCCACGACGACCTGGTGCATGGCCTTGAGCTCGGGGAACGCGGCGTTGAGCCGGTCGTAGACCTGCATCGCCGGGATGGCGCGGGGATGGGTCTCGCGGCCCATGTCGGTGAGCTTCATGCCGAGGAGCGGCGCGGTGAGGGCGAGCATGGCCAGCAGGCCGACGGCCAGCGTGGCGGCCGGGTGCTTCCCGGTCGGCCGCAGCAGGGCGCGGGTGATCCGCCCGCCGGACTCGGAGCGCGCCCCGCGCACCCGCTTGCCGCGCCGGATCCGGCGCTCCCGGCGGCTCTCCGCCCACTGGCCGAGCTTGGCGAGCAGCGCGGGCAGGACGGTCAGGGAGCTGAGGACGGCGACGACGGTGACGACGATCGCGCCGGTCGCGATGGAGGAGAAGATCACGTCGTCGGCGAGGTACAGCGTGGCGCTGGAGACGGCGACGGCGATGCCGGAGACGACCACGGCCCGTCCGGACGTGGCGGCGGCCAGTTCCACGACGGCGGCGGGCGACAGCCGGCCGCCCGACCGGGCGCGCTCCTCGCGCTCCCGCTTCAGGTAGAAGAGCGTGTAGTCGACGCCGACGGCCATGCCGATGAGCAGGATGACGTTGGTGCCGACGCCCGCGTCCGGGAAGACGTGCGAGGCCAGCATCGACAGCCCGACGGCCGCGGCGATCGAGGACAGCGCGAGCAGCAGCGGCACCACGGCCAGCGCCACCGACCCGAACACGACCAGCAGCGTGACCAGCGTGACGGGCAGCGCGATCACCTCGGTCCGCGACAGGTCCTGCCCGCGCAGGTGGTCGACGCCCTTGCTGACCGACGGGCCGCCCGTCTCCTCGACCCGCACCCCGGGGTGCGCGGCCTGGACCTGCTCGGTCTGCGCGATCAGCGGCGCGACGTGCTTCTTGCCCTCCAGCTCGGGGCCCCGCAGGGTGACCTGGACGCGGACCGCCGTCCCGTCCGCCGCGCGGATCGGCGGGGACACCGACGCGACCTCGGGCAGCCGCGCCATCCGGGCCGCGGCGTCGCGGGCGGCGGCGTCCGCCTGCGCCGCGTCCAGGCGGCCCGCACCGGGCTTCGCCGTGATCAGCACCTGCTCGGCCGGCTTCTGCTCCAGGCCGCCGCGGGCGGCCATCGCCTCGGCGCGTCCGGCCTCGCCGATCCGGAAGTCGGCGCTGGTCGCCGCGTGCCCGCCGACCGAGATGCCGACGCCGAGGCACACCGCGACGAACAGGAACCAGCCGGCGATCGCCCGCCAGGGGTGCCCGGCGCTCCACCGGGCCATGCGCACAGGAAGATCTCTCATGCCCGAAATGCTCGCGCCGCGGCCCCCTCCGGCATGAGCCCCGACCGGCTGAACCTCCCGTCCACCGACCGGTGGACAAGGGGCGACAACCGGCGGTTGTCGTTCCTGCTCAATGGCTGTTGGACCGGGGTGTTCGGGGTGCGGTCCACTGGGTCCACCGCACCGGTGAGGGGTCACCGGGGCAGGGACGCGAGGAGGGATCGTGAAGGCACTCGTGCCGACCGGCGACGCGCGGGAGGCGGTCGCGTTCGCCGACGTCGACGAGCCGGAGCCGCGCCCGGACGAGGCGCTGGTGAAGGTGGCGGCGTTCTCGGTCAACCGCGGCGAGACGTTCCAGCTGGAGGGCGACCGGCCCGGCTGGCGTCCCGGCAAGGACGTCGCGGGGCTGGTCGTCCAGGCGGCGGCCGACGGGTCGGGCCCGGCGTGCGGGACGCGGGTCGTCGGGCACCCGCCGTCGGCGGGCTGGGCCGAGTACGCGGCGGTGCCGGCCGGGTCGCTCGCGGAGCTGCCCGCCTCGGTTCCGGTGGAGACGGCGGCGGCGCTGCCGCTGGCGGGCCTCACCGCGCTGCGGCTGCTGCGCGCCGCCGGGCCGCTCGCGGGACGGACGGTCCTGCTCACGGGGGGGTCCGGCGGCGTGGGGCACTACGTCACCGAGCTGGCCGCCGCGGCGGGCGCGGAGGTCACCGCGGTGTCGGCGACGCCGGAGCGCGGACGGCGGCTGGCGGAGTTCGGCGCAACGGTGGTGCCGGACGCGGCGTCCGCGGAGGGCCCGTTCGACCTGGTGCTGGAGTCGACCGGCGGCCGGGCGTTCCCGGACGCGCTGGCGCGGCTGCGGCGCCGGGGGACGCTGATCTGGTTCGGGCAGGCGTCCCGGACGCCCGTGACGCTCGACTTCTTCCGGTTCTTCGACGGCCCGGAGTCGGCGACCATCCGCCATTTCCACTACGAGGACGCCGACACCTCGAACGCCGACGACCTGGCCGTGCTGGTCCGGCTCGTCGCCGGCGGGCGGCTGCACCCGGAGATCGGGCGGTCCGCCGACTGGGCGGAGACCGCCGCTGTCCTCGCCGACCTGCGCGAACGCCGCGTCCGCGGCAACGCCGTCCTCACCATCGACCGCTGAGAGCACCGACCGCTGAGAGCAAGGAGACCGAGATGAACACCGAGACCCAGATGACCGCCGGAACCGGGGCGACCCCCAAGGACGTCGTGGTCCGCTACGTCCGGGCCGTCGCCGACGGGGACCTGGAGACGATCAGGGACAGCTTCGCCGAGGACGCGACCTGGACCTACCCCGGCGACCTGCCGCTGAGCGGCACCTGGAAGGGCCGCGACGCCATCGTGGACGACTTCCTCGGGGCCGCGACCGGCGGCCTGTTCAAGCCGGGCACCGCGCCGGAGGTGGCGCTGGTCAACGTGATCGCCGAGGGCGACCAGGTGCTCGCCGAGTGGACGGCGAAGGGGGTCACCCGGTCGGGCAAGATCTACGACAACCGGTGCGCCGGGATCTACGTCGTCCGGGACGGGAGGATCGTCTCGGTGAAGGAGTACGCCGACACCCGGCACGTCGAGCGAACCCTGTTCGGTCAGCGGTGACCGGCCGCAGGTCCCTCGATATCAAGACAGGTTAGGCTTGCGGCATGGAGGATGAGGTCGACCGGCTGGTCGCCGCGTGGCAGGCCGAGCGCCCGGACCTGGACGTCCGGCCGCTGCAGGTCCTCAGCCGGGTGTCCCGGCTGGCCCGGCACCTCGACCGCGCCCGCCGCGCCGTGTTCGCCGCCCACCAGGTGGAGTCGTGGGAGTTCGACGTCCTCACCGCGCTGCGCCGGGCCGGCTCCCCCTACCAGCTCAGCCCGGGGCAGCTGCTGCGCGCGACGCTGGTGACGTCCGGCACCATGACCAACCGCATCGACCGGCTCGCCGCCGCCGGCCTGGTCGAGCGGCACCCCGACCCGCAGGACAAGCGCGGCGTCCAGGTCCGCCTCACCGAGGCGGGCCTGACGCGCGTGGACGCCGCGTTCGCCGACCTGCTGGGCCGCGAGCAGGCCATCCTGGAGGCCCTCACGCCCGAGCAGCGCGAGACCCTGGCCGTCCTGCTCCGCACCCTCCTGATCCCCTTCGACGCGTGATCTCCGCGGGCCGGGCCCGCGGGAACCGCGTCAGGCGAGCGCCTCTTCCAGTGCGGCGGCGACGGCGCAGAGCCGCTCCTCGCCGCCCGCCGGGCCGACCAGCTGCACGGACGCGGGGAGGTGCGAGCCCGGCAGCGGGACGGGCAGCGCGAACGCCGGCAGCCCCGCCACGTTGACCGGCCCGGTGAGCATCGTCAGCAGCAGGTCGTCGTCGCCGCCCGGCGGCTCCGGCGCGACCCCGGCCAGCACCGGCAGCGCGAGCACGCCATGCCGGTCCAGCAGCGCGTCGAACTCCGCCCGGACCGTCTTCTGGAGCTGCTCGGCCCACGGGCGCCTGCCCGCCGCGGCCTCCTTCAGCACGTTGAGCCGCCGGTACATCCGCTCGCTCACCTTGGACGGGTCGCCGAGCAGCCCGCCGTTCCGCGCGTACGCCTCCTCGCCGACGAACACGCCGTTCGCGAGCGCCGCGTCCTGGAAGTGCTCGCAGGTCTCGTCGGTGATCGGGCCGAGCCGGCGGAGCGCGTCGTCCACGGCCGCGTCGATCGCCGGGTCCACGTTCGGGACGCGGAGCCGCCCGACCGTCATGCCGGGGTCGTAGGCGTCCGGGGCGAAGCCCGGCTCGATCAGCCGCATGCCGGTGACGACGGCGGCGACGTCGCGGCCCATCGGCCCGACAGTGTCCAGCGTCGGGGAGAGCGGGTAGACGCCGTCCAGCGGGACGCGCCCGTGGGTCGTCTTCAGCGACGCGATCCCGCAGCACGCCGCCGGGATCCGCACGGACCCGGCCGTGTCGGTGCCGAAGGCGACGTCCGCCTCCCCGCTCGCGACCGCGACCGCCGACCCGCTGGACGACCCGCCCGGCACCCGCGACGGGTCCAGGGGGTTCACCGGCGTTCCCGACCACGGGTTGACGCCGTCGGCGCCCAGGCAGAACTCGGTGAGGTTGGCCTTCCCGACGATGCGGGCGCCCTGCGCGCGCGCCGACGCGACAACGGGCGCGTCCGCCGCCGCCGGCGCGGCGCGCTCGGCCACCGCCCGGCTGCCCGCCGTGGTGGGCAGCCCGGCCACGTCGATGGCGTCCTTCACCGCCAGCCGCGGACCGTCCCCCGGCGCGTCGTCGATCTTCACGATCCAAGTCGTCATTGTCGGATCATGGCGATTCCGGACGCCGAGCACCAGGGGTCCGGACGATCCGAGGTCTCAGTCGACGTCCTCGGCGAGCATCAGCCACTCCTCCTCGACCCGGGCCGCCTCCGCCTGGATCTCCTTCAGCCGCCCGTCCAGCTCCTGGAGCCTGACGAAGTCGGTGGCGTGCGCGGCCAGCTGCTCGTGCAGCTCCGCCTCCTGGCCGGACAGCTTCTCCAGGCGGCGTTCGAGCCGGTCCAGCTCCTTGCGGACCTTCCAGTCCTGCCCGCCCTTCGGCTTCGGCGGCGCGGCGGCGGGCGCCTCCTGCGCGCGCGCCTGGGCCGTCCGGGTCCGGGCCGTTCCGGCGGCGCGGCGCTCCAGGTACTCGTCGACCCCGCCGGGCAGCATCGACACCCGCCCGTCGCCGAGCAGCGCCACCACGTGGTCGGTGATGCGCTCCAGGAAGTACCGGTCGTGGCTGACGACGACGAGGGTGCCGGGCCAGCCGTCCAGCAGGTCCTCCAGCTCGGTGAGCGTCTCGATGTCGAGGTCGTTCGTCGGCTCGTCGAGCAGCAGCACGTTCGGCTCGCCCATCAGCAGCCGCAGCACCTGCAGGCGGCGCCGCTCACCGCCCGACAGGTCGCCGACGGGCGTCCACTGCCGGTCCCCGGCGAACCCGAGCCGCTCCAGCAGCTGGCTCGCCGTCCACTCCCGCTTCCCGACCGTGATGCGGCGGCGGATCTCCTCCACCGACTCCAGCACCCGCCGGGACGGGTCCAGCTCCTCCAGGTTCTGCGACAGGTGCGCGAGCTGCACGGTCCTGCCCCGCACGACCTTGCCCGACACCGGCGTGACCGAGCCGTCCAGCAGCCGCAGCAGCGTGCTCTTGCCGCTGCCGTTGACGCCGACGAGCCCCACCCGGTCACCGGGGCCGAGCCGCCACGTCATCCGCTCGAAGATGTCCCGGCCGTCGTCGCCGACCCGCACGGTGACGTCCTCGATGTCGTACACGGTCTTGCCGAGCCGCGCCGTCGCGAACTTCGTCAGCTCCACCGCGTCGCGCAGCGGCGGCTCGTCGGCGATCAGCGCCTGCGCCGCGTCCACCCGGAACTTCGGCTTGGACGTGCGGGCCTGCGGGCCGCGCCGCAGCCACGCCAGCTCCTTGCGCAGCAGGTTCTGCCGCTTGGCCTCCGTCGCCGCCGCGATCCGGGACCGCTCCGCCTTCGCCAGCACGTAGGCGGAGTAGCCGCCCTCGTACCGCTCGACGCGGCCGTCCACGACCTCCCACGTGCGGTCGGTGACCTCGTCGAGGAACCAGCGGTCGTGCGTGACGATGAGCAGCGCGACCCGGCGGTCCTTCAGGTGCCGCGCCAGCCACGCGATCGCCTCGATGTCGAGGTGGTTGGTCGGCTCGTCCAGCATCAGCAGGTCCGACTCGGGGACGAGCAGCCGTGCCAGCGCGATCCGGCGCCGCTCCCCGCCGGACATCCCGGCCAGCGGCGCGTCCAGGTCGACGTCGGCGAGCAGCCCGCCGAGGACGTCGCGGGCCCGGGTGTCGCCCGCCCACTCGTGCTCGGCGCGGTCCCCCAGCACCACCGACCGGACGGTGGCGCCCTCCGGGAACACGTCCCGCTGCGTCAGGTACCCGAGGCGCAGGCCACGCGCGTGCGTGACGCGGCCCGCGTCCGGCTCGACCTCGCGCGCCAGGACCTGCACCAGCGTGCTCTTGCCGCCGCCGTTGCGGCCGACGACCCCGACCCGGTCGCCCTCGTCCAGCCCGAGGGACACCGCGTCCAGCAGCGGCTTCGGCCCGTACGCCTTCGCGACGTTCTCAACGTTGATCAGATTCACGACGCCGTCCAGCCTATTGCCCCGTGCGCACCGCCCGTGCGGTCAGCCCTGGGGCGGGGCGGGCGGGCCCTGCGGCCCCGGCCGCCCCGGCTGCCCATAGGGCGGCTGCGGCGGGAACTGCGGGTTCGGCGGGTACGGGGCGTTCGGCGGATACGGGGCGCCGGGCGGGCGGTACGCCGAGTCCGAGCCGCGCTTCCGGGCGCTCACGGAGACGATCACGACGACCAGCACGGCCAGGCCGGCGAGCACGAGGAGGGCCAGGACGATCAGCAGCGAGAGGGCGGCCATACGGCTTCCTGAGTTCGGGGGACGCGGCGCGGGCGCGTGCGGGCACGCGTGGCGCGCCGGAGCGCCCGCCTGGCCTCAGCGTAGCGGGGGACGGCGGGAGGAGATCGCCGCGTCGGGGGCGTCGCGGCGGATCGCGCGGTCGCGGCGGACGGCCCGGACGGCGAGAGTCGCCATCATCAGGACGGCCACCAGCCCCAGCAGCCCCGTCAGGTACGTCATCGCTCCACCTCGTCGCGGAATCGGCGTCATTGATCAGGACGCCGCCGAGGCGCGCGGAGTTCGCTTGTGTGCCGAGAGCACACACCGTGAAGCTACCGGCACGTCCCGGCGAGGACGCGCCGCCGCCCCGCCGGGGGTCAGAGCACGGTCGCGCCGGGCACCGGGCCCTGCGCCCGGACGACCTGCTCGGCCACCCCCGCGCCGTCCAGCGCCGCGGCGAGGTCGGCGGCGTCCTCGTCGGTCTCGGCGAGGAACGCGCAGGTCGGGCCCGACCCGGACACCAGCGCGCCGATCGCGCCGAGGTCCCGCCCGGCGTTCAGGGTGCGGGCCAGCGACGGCCGCAGCTCCAGCGCGGCGGGCTGCAGGTCGTTGGCGAGCGCGGCGCCGAGCGCCTTCGCGTCACCGGTCGCGAGCGCCGTCATCAGGTCCTCCGCGACGGACGGCCGCGGGGCGCTCTCCCCCGCCGCCTCCCGCAGCCGGTCGCACTCGGCGTAGACCTCGGGCGTCGACAGGCCGCCGTCCGCCGCCGCGAACACCCAGTGGAAGGTGCCGCGGGTCAGCGCCGGGGTGAGCCGCTCGCCCCGCCCCACGCCGATCGCGGTCCCGCCGAGCAGCGCGAACGGCACGTCGCTGCCGAGCTCGGCGCCCATCTCCATCAGGTCGTCCCGCGTCAGCGCCGGCCGCTCCCGGTCGTCCCACAGCCGCGCGCACGCGACCAGCGCGGCGGCCGCGTCGGCGCTGCCGCCCGCCATGCCGCCCGCGACCGGGATCGCCTTGCGGATCCGCAGCCGCACCCGGGGCTCCACACCGAGCCGGGACGCGACCAGCACCGCCGCCCGCGCCGCCAGGTTCCGGGCGTCGGCCGGGACCCGGCCGATCGCCACCCGGGAGTACGGCGCGGCCTCGACGGCGAGTTCGAGGCCGTCGGCCGGTTCCGCGGTCAGCTCGTCGAACAGCGACACCGCGTGGAACACGTTCACGAGGTCGTGGTAGCCGTCCTCCCGGATCGGCCCGACCCCGAGCTGAAGGTTGACCTTTGCGGGGACGCGTACCCTCACTGCGCTCACTCCAGAACCCTACGGGAGAGATCAGCCTCCGCTCGTCACGGGGAGGTTGCGGGGATTGAAGTACGGCGTGGTCGCCAGCTCCCGCAGCGCCGACACCGCGTGCGTGTCGCCCGTCACCGAGTACGCGCGCCGCTTGTCCCGGGGTTCCTCGATCTGCTCGTCGGAGTCGAAGTAGACGACGGCCTTGACCTGCGGGTCCTCCAGGGTCTTGGTGGCGGCGCGCAGCCACTCGGCGCGCCGCTGCCCGTAGGACTTCGGCACCCCGAACTCGGCGATCATGATGGGCTTGTGCCGGTTCCTGGCCCACTGCATGAACAGCTTCAGCGTCTCCGACAGGTCCCGGTACTCGTAGTCGGCGCCGGGCGGCGCGTCCGCGCAGATCCAGTCGACCTGGTCGTCGCCGGGGTAGAAGGCGCCCGCGTTCGGCGCGCCGAACCCGCGCGCGCTCGGGCACCACACCCAGGCGACGTTGTCGACCTTCTCCGCCGTGAAGATCTGCCGCAGGTGCTTCCACGCGGCGATGAAGTCCGCCGGCGAGTGCACCCGGTCCTTGAGCGACGACCGGTCCATGTCGCGGGACCAGCGCAGGAACACCGGCTTGCCGGTCGCCTTGATCGCCTTCGCGCGGGCGCGGATCAGCGCGTCGTACTTGCCCTGGACGATCTCCTTGGTGTCGGCGCCCGCCCAGGTCAGCAGCAGGTACCGGTTGCTGTCGACCACCGAGGTGTCCAGCCCGGTCGGGAAGTCGGACTTCCAGCCCCGGTAGCTCTGGACGATGTCCAGCTGCCGTCCCATGTCCCGCTCGAACGCGGCGACGGGCGCCATGCCCGGCTTGTCGGCGTCCTTCCCGGTCGGGCCGCTCGACGCGGCGCCCGACGGGCCGCCGGACGCGGTGCCGGACGGCGACTCGGACGCGGTGCCCGACGCCGTCGACGACGGCGACCTGGTCGCCGCTCCGCCCACGGCGGGCGGCACCCACGCGCCGAAGTAGGCGCCCTGCGCCGGCGGCGTCGGGGCGATGCCCGCCCGCGCGGTCGTCGTTATCTTCGGGGCCGCGCCGGCTCCGTCACTGCACCCCGCCGCCACCGTCGCGACCAGGCCGCCCGCCGCCACCAGCGCCGTCGCCGCCAGCGGCAGCCGGGCCCCCCGCGCCCCGCCGGGCCGGAAGGCGCGCGCCGTCCGGGCCCGCTCGGTCCCCGCCCGCGCCGTCCGCGAACGCGCCTTCACCATCGCCCTCCGACTCCTCCGTGTCCATCGCTCCGGCGTCCGTCCCGCCGGAGCCGCTCGCACCGGCGCCCGTCCCGTGTGAAGCCCCGTGAGAACCCGCCGTGCCGGGGTCCGTGCCGGGCCCGGCGGAAGCCGCCGGGGCGCCGGGAGCGCCGTCCCCCACGATGGAAGGACCATACTCGGCAATACGGGCGAAGGCGGCCACGTCCAGAGCTTCGCCCCGCGCCCGCGGATCGACGCCCGCCGCGCGCAGCGCCCGCTCCGCCTCCGCCGCCGACCCCGCCCAGCCCGCCAGCGCCGCCCGCAGCGTCTTGCGGCGCTGCGCGAACGCCGCGTCCACCACGGCGAACACCTGCTCGCGGGACGCCGCGGACGCCGGCGGGTCGCGCCGGGTGAACGCGACCAGCCCGGAATCGACGTTCGGCACCGGCCAGAACACCGCCCGGCCCACGGGCCCGGCGCGGCGCGCCTCCCCGTACCAGGCGAGCTTCACCGACGGCACCCCGTAGATCTTGCTCCCCGGCCCGGCCACCATCCGGTCGGCGACCTCCGCCTGCACCATGACCAGCGCCGACCGCAGCGACGGCAGCACGTCCAGCAGATGCAGGACGACCGGCACCGCCACGTTGTACGGCAGGTTCGCCACCAGCGCCGTCGGCGCCGGCCCCGGCAGCTCTGTGATCTTCATCGCGTCGGCGCGCACGACCTCCAGCCGGTCCGCGAGCGCCGGCTCCCGCGCCGCCGCCGTCGAGGGAAGCTCCGCCGCCAGCACCGGGTCGATCTCCACCGCGACCACCCGCCGCGCCTCCGGCAGCAGCGCCAGCGTCAGCGACCCCAGCCCCGGCCCGACCTCGATGACCACGTCGTCCGGGCCCAGGTCCGCGGCCCGCACGATCCGCCGGACGGTGTTGGCGTCGATGACGAAGTTCTGCCCGAGCGTCTTGGTCGGCCTGATGCCCAGCCGCGCCGCCAGCTCCCGCACGTCCGCCGGCCCGAGCAGCCCCTGTCTGTCCCCCACGAGAACAAGTGTGGCAGGTCAGGAGAACAGGAACTTCCCGCATACCGGCCACTGCCCCTGCCAGCGCCCGTTCACCCGGTTGTAGAGCAGCTGCGCCCGGTAGGTCTGCTCCCCCGCGCTCGCGTCCGACGGCTTGCCCGACCCGCCGACGGACGCCCACGACGAGATCGAGAACTGGTACAGGCCGTAGTAGCCGGACGGGTTCACCGCCTTCGGGTTGCCGTGCGACTCGCAGTTGGCCAGGCCCGCCCAGTTCAGCCTCGCAGCCGCGCCCGTGCCCGCCGACTTCGGGCCGACCGCCACGATCCGCGCGACCGGCTTGCGCTTCACCTTCCGTGCGATGACCGCCTTGACCTTCTTCCCCTTGCGCCGCACGTACGCCGTCTGCACGATCGTGACGCCGGCCCGGCCCTTGCGCAGCTCCTTCTGCGACCAGGGCGGCACCGACGCGCTCTTCTTCTCGATCGTGGGCGCCGGCACCTGGACCGTCTTCGTGACCGGCTTCGACAGCAGCCGCAGCACCTTGATGATTTCCCCGGCGGGCTGCTCGCGCGCGGGCTTCACCAGGTCGTAGCGGCCGAGCTTCACGCCCGCCTGGTCCAGCACCTGCTGGACGGTCGTCCCGGTCGTCATCGTCGTCGTCTTCTTCCTGTCCACGACGATGACGACCTTGCGCGGCGCCGGCGCGGACGTCTTCGGCGCGTCCGCCGCACGCACGGTCGACCGCGGACTCGGCGATTCGCCGCCTCCGCACGCCGACGCCAGCAGGACCGTCGCGATCAGGACAGCAGAAGTCGCAGGGGCTCGACGCACCGTTCCTCCAGGGGGAGCCGAGCGGGCCTGGGGGGTCGCCCGCCCAACGGCCAGACACTAGAGCGGAACGCCCGCCGCCCGCCACCTCAACGCCCACATGCGCCCCCGCTCCCCCTCGGGTAAGGGGAAGCGAACCCGAACGGCCATGTTCACAGAGTCACCGCTTGACTACTTTCTGTAATCGAGAGTCCACCTCGAAGAGAAGGGAGCCCACGCCGAACGCGGGTGTCCAGGGCGCGGAAGCCCGCGAAGAGGCCAGGGGGCCGGTGCGGACGGCCAGAGCCCGGCCGTCCGCACCGTCCTTAATGCTTTGTTCTCGGCGTCAGGCGCTGGGGCGCCTTCCTTCAACGAACAAAGCGGCGATCGCTGCATCGCTTCGACTCGCCCTGGGGGCTCGCTGCGCGATCGGATTCTCGCAGGCTCGAATCCGGCTTCGCACGCGATCGCAACGCTCGGGCCGCTGCGGGCTGGACTTACGGACGATCGCCTACCGGCCCGTCCGGAGTGCCGCCCCCGTCCGCGCCTCTCACGGTTCTACCGTGAAGGTCCTTGCGTGAACGGTCGGCCGTTAGCAGCGAAAGTGAGCAGGACGATGGATCGTGACGCCGAGACCCGGGCCAGGCTGCGGGAGCACTGGGAGGCCTCCGAGCGCGGGGACATCGAAGCCGAGCACGCGATCTACGCGCCGGACGCGATCCTCGACTACCCCCAGTCCGGGGAGCGCTTCCGGGGCAGGTCGAACATCCAGGCGCAACGCGGCGGGCACGCCGCCGAACGCCACTTCACCGTCGTGCGGATCCAGGGCGGCGGGGACCTCTGGGTGAGCGAGTGCGTGATCACCTATGACGGTGCGCCCACCTGTTCGGTGAGCATCATGGAGTTCACTGACGGTCTGGTGACGCACGAGACCCAGTACTTCGCCGACCCCTTCGAGCCGCCTTCCTCGCGCGCGTCCCTCGCCGGCCCGATCCCCGACCGCCCATAGCGCGGCCGGTGCCGCCTCTCGACGGAAGTCAGGCGGTTGCTTGGGCGGCGGCTTGGGCTGCGGCTCGGGCGGTGAAGAGGCAGCCGCCCAGGAAGGTGCCTTCCAGGGCGTTGTAGCCGTGCACCCCTCCGCCGCCGAACCCCGCGACCTCCCCCGCCGCGTACAGGCCGTCGATGGGGCGGCCGTCGAGGCCGAGGGCGCGGGAGTCCAGGTCGGTCTGGATGCCGCCCAGCGTCTTGCGGGTGAGGACGTGCAACTTCACGCCGATCAGCGGGCCGGCGGACGGGTCGAGGACGCGGTGCGGGACGGCGGTGCGGCTGAGCCGATCGCCGAGGTAGCGGCGCGAGTTCCGGATGCCCTGGACCTGCGCGTCCTTGCCGAACGGGTTGGCGATCTGCCGGTCCCGGGCCTCGATCTGGCTCCGCAGCAGCGCGGCGTCCAAGAGCGGCTCGTCGGTGAGGGCGTTCATCCCGTCCACCAGTTGCTCCAGGGTGGGGGCGACGACGAAGTCCGCGCCGTGCCGCTTGAACGCCTCGACCGGGGCGGGCGCGCCCTTGGAAAGGACGCGTTCGCGCAGCACCGCCCTCCGGTCGCCGCTGGTGAGGTCGGGGTTCTGCTCCGAGCCCGACAGCGCGAACTCCCGCTCGATGATCTTCTGGGTGAGGACGAACCAGGAGTGGTCGTAGGCGGCGATGTCGGGGGTGGCGCGGAGGTGCCTGAGGGTGGCCAAGGTGTCGTAGCCGGGGAGGCAGGGGGCCGGGAGGCGCCGTCCCAGGGCGTCGAACCACAGCGGCGACGGGCCCGGCAGGATCCTGATGGCGTGGCCGGGCCAGATCGGGTCCCAGTTGCGGACGCCCTCGGTGTAGTGCCACATCCGGTCGCGGTTGACGAGGCGGACGCCGGCGGCGGCGCTGATGTCGAGCATCCGCCCGTCCACGTAGGCCGGCACGCCGGTGATCATGTGCGCGGGTGCGGTGCCGAGGCGGTCGGGCCAGTAGCGGCGCACCATCTCGTGGTTCCCGCCGATGCCGCCGCTGGTGACGATCACCGCCTGCGCCGACAGCTCGAACGCCCCGGTCTCCTCGCGGTTGGACGCGACGCCGCGCGGGGAGTCGTCGTCGGCGAGGACGGCGCCGTGCACTCCGGTCACGGCGCCGTCGGCCAGGACCAGGCCGTCCACGCGGTGGCGGTGGTGGAAGGTCAGCAGGCCCTCGTCGGCGGCGCGGCGGGCGCTGCGGACGAACGGCGCGACGATGCCGGTGCCCGTCCCCCACGCGATGTGGAAGCGCGGCACGGAGTTGCCGTGGCCGTCGGCGCGGAGGTCGCCGCGCTCCGCCCAGCCGACCACCGGGGTCAGGCGGACGCCGTGGGACGCCAGCCACGCCCGCTTCTCCCCGGCGGCCCACTCCACGTAGGCGCGCGCCCACCGCACCGCCCAGGCGTCCTCGTCGTCGAGGCGGTCGAAGCCGGCGCTGCCCTGCCAGTCGCTCCAGGCCAGGTCGAAGGAGTCCCGGACGCGGAGCCGGCGCTGCTCCGGGGTGTCCACCAGGAACAGGCCGCCGAGCGACCAGTACGCCTGCCCGCCGAGGTTCGCGGCGTTCTCCTGCTCGACCAGCGCCACGCGGCGTCCGCGCGCGGTCAGCTCGTGCGCGGCGACCAGCCCGGCCAGCCCCGCCCCGACGACGATGACGTCCGCGTCCATGCCGCCTCCCCTCCCCCGGCCTATGCCCGGGGAGAGGAGGCCCGCACCTCCGGCTACCAGCCGCCGAAGGTGCGTTCGCCGTTGGCGGCGATGGCGGCGCACAGCTCGGCGAGGTCGACGTTCTTGACCTCGGCCATCGCGCGGACGGTGTGCGGGATGAGGTACGACGCGTTCGGCTTGCCCCGGTTCGGGACCGGGGTGAGGAACGGCGCGTCGGTCTCGACGAGGACGAGGTCGAGGGGCGCGACGCGCAGCGCCTCGCGCAGCGGCTCGGCGTTCTTGAACGTGACGTTCCCGGCGAAGCTCATCACGTAGCCGCGGTCGGCGCAGACCTTCGCCATGGCGGCGTCGCCGGAGAAGCAGTGGAACACCACCCGCTCCGGCGCACCCTCCTCCTGGAGGATCGCCAGCACGTCGTCATGGGCCTCGCGGTCGTGGATGACCAGGGCCTTTCCGGTGCGCTTGGCGATCGCGACGTGGGCGCGGAACGACGCGTGCTGGTCGGTCTTCGGCGCCCAGTCGCGGTAGTAGTCCAGGCCCGTCTCGCCGATCGCCCGCACCTTCGGGTGCGCGGCCATCGCCTCGATGTCGTGCAGGACGTCGTCGTTGATGCCCGTCGTCTCGTTCGGGTGGATCGCGACGCCCGCGTAGACGTCGTCGAACTCGGCAGCGGCGTCGACCGCGAACCGCGACGACGGCAGGTCGCAGCCGATCGTCACGATCCGGGTGACGCCCGCCGCCTTCGCCGAGTGCAGCTGCTCGCTGACCGGCGTGTCGACGATGTCGAGGTGGCAGTGGCTGTCGAACACGTCGACCGGGAGCCGCTCGGGCAGCGGCGGGAACGACCGGGCGGCCTCGCCGCCCTGGCCGTCCGCCGGGCTCACTCCGCCTCCAGCCGCGCGAGCTCCTCGTCCACCACGGACGCGTCGAGCTTCTTGAACAGCGGGGTCGGCTTGGCCAGCGGGACCCCCGGCTTGATCGGCGTGGACTCCCAGCGCGCCGCGGTGGCGTAGTCGCCGGTGAGGACCCGGTAGTCGGGGCCGCCCTCTTCCGAGACCGTCTCCAGCCGCGGCATGCCGCTCCACTCGCCCTCGCCGCCGAGCAGCTCGTACACCTTCTGCGAGGAGTTCGGCAGGAACGGGGTCAGCAGCGTCTTGGCGTCGTCGACGACCTGCAGCGCGGTGTGCAGGATCGACTGGACGCGGGCCGGGTCGTCCTTCAGCTTCCAGGGCGCCTGGTCCGACAGGTAGCGGTTGGCGTCCCGGACGACGTCGAGCGCCTCGGTGATCGCGTTCTTGAAGCGCGACCGCTCCAGCTCGGCGCCCACCGCCGCGAACCCGTTCCGGCTGCGCTCCATCAGGGCGCGGTCGGCGTCGTTGAGGTCGCCCGGCTCGGGGATCGCGCCGAAGTTCTTCGCGGCCATGTTCACCGACCGGTTGACGAGGTTGCCCCACGCGGCGACCAGCTCGTCGTTGTTGCGGCGGACGAACTCCGACCAGGTGAAGTCGGTGTCGTTGTTCTCCGGGCCGGCGACGGCGACGTAGTAGCGCAGCGCGTCGACGTCGTAGCGCTCCAGGAAGTCCTTGACGTAGATGACGACCTGGCGGGACGAGGAGAACTTGCGGCCCTCCATCGTCAGGTACTCCGACGACACGACCTCGGTCGGGGTGTTCAGCGCGCCCAGCGAGCCGGGCTCGCCGCCCTTGTCGCCCCGGCCGCTGTAGCCGAGCAGCATCGCCGGCCAGATCTCGGCGTGGAAGACGATGTTGTCCTTGCCCATGAAGTAGTAGGACAGGGCGTCCGGGTCCTGCCACCAGGCGCGCCACGCGTCCGGGTCGCCCGAGCGCTTCGCCCACTCCACGGACGCCGACAGGTAGCCGACGACCGCGTCGAACCAGACGTACAGCTTCTTCGCCGGGTTCTCGCGCCAGCCGTCCAGCGGGATCGGCACGCCCCAGTCGATGTCGCGGCTGATCGCCCGCGGCTGGATGTCGTCCAGCAGGTTCAGCGCGAACTTCACCACGTTCGGCCGCCACGCCAGCGACCCGCTCTGCTTGCCGCGCAGGTACCGGCCGAGCACGTCGGTGAAGGCGGGCAGGTCGAGCATGAAGTGCTCGGTCTCGACGAACTTCGGCTTCTCGCCGTTGATCCGCGACACCGGGTTGATCAGGTCGACCGGGTCGAGCTGGTTGCCGCAGTTGTCGCACTGGTCGCCGCGCGCGCCGTCGTACCCGCAGATGGGGCAGGTGCCCTCGATGTAGCGGTCCGGCAGCGTCCGGCCGGTGGACGGCGAGATCGCGCCCATCGTGGTGGTGGGGAAGATGTAGCCGTTGTCGTAGAGGCCCTTGAAGATCTCCTGGACGATCGCGTAGTGGTTCAGCGTGGTCGTCCGGGTGAACAGGTCGTAGGTCATGCCGAGGCCGTGCAGGTCCTCGGCGATCACGCCGTTGTAGCGGTCGGCCAGCTCGCGGGCGGTCACGCCCTCCTTGTCGGCCTGCACCTGGATCGGCGTGCCGTGCTCGTCGGTGCCGCTGACCATCAGGACCTCGTTGCCCGCCATCCGCTGGTAGCGGCTGAACATGTCGGCGGGCAGCGCGAAACCGGAGACGTGCCCGATGTGACGGGGCCCGTTGGCGTACGGCCAGGCGGGCGCGGTCAGGATGTGTCGGCTTGACGAGGACATGGAATCAAGGGTAGTCGCGCCGCCCCCTTGAACCGCACGGATATCGCCGGCTGTGGATAACTCCGGGAGCGGGACGCCGGCTGGAAGGTTGCTGCAGATCCGGTACGGCCGACTACGGCGGGTCCGGCACGCGAGTAGCCTGGTCCGGCGCCCAGCGCAGTCCAGCCCGTCGTCCAGCCAGGGGCAGAAGCCAGCCATGCCGCAGACCACGGCCGACCAGCCGGCCGTCACGCAGGAACCGACCACCGGACGGGCGGGCGGGGCGCCCCGGCGGCTGATCGCCCGGATCCGCCGGACCCGCCGCGTGTGGTGGCTGGCGCTGCTCGTCGGGGCCTGCGCCGTGGCCGCGCAGTGGGTGCTGATGACCCCGCCGCTGTACTTCGACCCGTACTACGTGTGGCTCGCGGCCCGCGACTGGCCCGACATCCCGCTCGGCGTCTTCCCGTTCGACGAGGTCCCGCACCAGGTGACGCGGATCGGGCTGGTGCTGCCCGCGCGGCTCGTCCAGGACGTCCTCGGCCCCGGCCAGGCCGCCTACTTCGTGATCGCCGCGCTCGGCGGGATCGCGTTCTTCGTCGGCACGTACCTGGTGGTGCGGGCGCTGTTCGGGGACGTCGCGGGCCTGCTGTCGGCCGGGGTCCTGCTGGTCCACCCGTTCTTCACGATGACCAACCCGTACGGCCACGAGATCACCTGGTCGACCGGGGTGATGCTGCCCGACATGCCGGGCGCCGGGCTGTTCGCGATCGGGATGGCGGCGCTGGTCGTGGCGGGCCGCCGGACGGGACGCGTCCAGACGAGGTTCCTGCTGGCGGCGGGGCTCCTGCTCGGCTGCTCGTTCCTCGTCCGGGAGTTCCTCGCGTTCCTGTTCCTCGCGATCCCCGCCTACCTGGCGCTGCTGCGGATCCCGTGGCGGCGCAACGTCACGGTCGGCGCGCCGATGGTGGTCGTGCTGGCGTTCAACTTCGTCCACAACCAGATCGTGTGGGGCAACCCGCTCGCCGGGCTGATCTCGGCGGCCGAGCACGGCGGCGAGTCCCGCGACTACGTCACGCGCGGGCTGGCGGCGCGGTCGTTCCTGCGCGCGATGCACGACTGGAACCCGCTCGGC
The DNA here is from genome assembly GCF_040299565.1 of Spirillospora sp. NPDC000708. Lineage (NCBI taxonomy): Bacteria > Bacillati > Actinomycetota > Actinomycetes > Streptosporangiales > Thermomonosporaceae > Spirillospora > Spirillospora sp. NPDC000708. The sequence continues at coordinate 33,349 of NZ_JBEPCJ010000030.1, read as the reverse complement.
ACGATCTTCGTCGCGGCGCTGGCGCTGACGATCGTCGGGTTCGCGGTCACCCGCGACCGGCGGCTCGCGCTGGTGCTGGTGTGGTTCTTCACCCTCGCCGTCCCGCTGACGGTCTTCTCCGGCGTCCTCGACCCGCACAGCATCTCGCTGCGCGCCTGGCTCCAGCGGTACTGGTTCGCGGTGCTGCCCGCGCTGCTCGCGGGCGGGTTCGGGTCGCTGATCCTGATGTTCAGGATGATCCCGGACGGCCTGGTCGCGCGGCTGCGGCTGCGGACCCTCGTCGTCCCGGTCGCGGCGGTGGCGCTCGGCGGCGCGTACGTGTGGGCCGCCGTGACGGCCGTCCCCGAACTCCCGCGCGACAAGGCGTGGAACCAGCTGCGGATCTACCTGGGCCAGCACCAGGATCTACGGCTGATCTGCGCCGACCGGCGCCTCGCGCAGACCCTGACGTTCTACACGCGGGACATGTGGGGCGAGCCGATCTGGCACGGCGAGATCCGCGACTTCCCGCACTACGTGCCGCAACTGCCGCTCGACGCCCTCCAAGGGCCGATGCTGTACACGCACTGGCGCGGCCAGGAGTCGCAGATCGCCGCCGGCTGGAAGCCGGATCCCGCGAAGGGCTGGCGGCTGATGTGGCGGTCGTCCGACGGCGTCCTTCAGCTGTGGAACCCGCCGCCCGGCGCCACCGGCTGACGGCCCCGGGGGGGGGCGCTAGCGGGTCCAGGCGACCCAGTCGCCCTCGACGGTGCGGCGGCTGTCGACGACCTTCCAGCCGGAGGGCGCGCCGTGCGGCCAGGACCGCTCCGCCGGGACGTTCTTGGGCCACCACATGATGACCATGTCCGCGTCCCGCGGCGCCGGGGTCGTCTGGGCGTTGAAGACGCTGCCGTCGCTCCACCAGGCCCAGTAGTACTGCGACAGGCGGATCGTCCACGGGACGTTCCAGTCGATCGCCACCGACCGGGTGTCGCGCAGGCCCGGGATGCCCCGCAGGTCGGTGTGCGCGATCTCGGCGTCGACCAGCGGCTGGGCGATCCGCTCCGTGGCGGTGACCGACATCGCCAGCGTCACCGCGGCGAGGAGCCCGGCGAGGAGCGCCGGGCCGCGGCGGCGCAGCAGCACCGCCGCGACCGCGAGGCCGAGCAGCGCGAGCCCCGCGACGGTGGCGTGCCACAGCTCGAACGACTTCCAGTCCCAGGTGAGGAACGACGTCTCCGGGAAGTCGTACGACGTGAACGTGTACCGGGTCAGCCGGTCGCCCGCGTACCACTGGACCACGCACGCCGCCAGGAGCGTCAGCACGGCGGCCGAGCCCGCCACGAGCGCCAGCGTCCGCCGCGACGCCCGCAGCAGCACCGCGATCCCCACCATGAACAGGACCGGGGTGATGCACGCCAGGTAGCGGCCGTAGACGTAGTTGCCGATCCGGTACTCGTCCGGGAGCGCCGCGGACGTCGCGAACGCGATCCCCGCCACGATCGCGAGGACGCCGAGCGCCAGCGTCCGCTGCCGCAGCGGCGTGCCGCGCCGGGCGGCGACGAACGCGACCGTGATGAGGCCGATCGCCGCGATCCCGCCCGTCGCGACGGCCTGATACCAGATCTGGCCGGTGCCGAGCGACAGCATCCAGGCCCAGCCGTCCTGCGTGGTGACGCGACGGACGAGGTTCCCGCTCAGGTCGTTGTCGCCGGACGGGTACATGTGCGGCAGCAGCGAACGGTTCAGCAGCGTCCCCGCGCCGACCGCGGCGGCGAGGACGAGGGCCTGCACCGCGACGCCCCGCCAGGGCCGCCACCGGAACACCAGGGCAGCCGCCAGCAGCACCGCGTGGACGCCCAGCAGGATCGTCCCGCGCGTGTGCGAGGTGTAGGCGAACGCGACGAGCAGCGACGCGCCCGCCCCGTACAGCGCGACCCGCGGCGTCTCCCCGGCGGGCGAGCGCCCGGCGTGCAGCCAGGTGTGGACGAACAGCAGCCAGCCCACCACGACCACCGGCAGGACCGCGTCCGTCAGCGCGAACTCGGAGAAGAACAGCACGCCCGGCAGCAGCGCCGTGACGTGCGCGAACAGGTACGACCAGCGCCGGCGCACCTGGAACGCCCGCAGCATCAGGTAGGCCAGCGGCATCATCAGCGCGCTGATCAGGGCGTTGACGACGAGCGCACCCCGGTACACGCTCACCGGGTCGTGCGCGATCCACAGAACCGGCGTCAGCAGCAGCGGGTAGCCGCCGCGGTACACCGTCCCGTACGACATGTCGGCGTCGGGACCGCCGGTCAGGACCCGTGCGGCGAACAGGTACCCCGACTCGTCCGGCGTCGCCACCGGCATCGTCTGCCCGGACGCGAGCCACAGCCGCACCGCGGCCTGCACCGCCCAGCCGAGGACGAACAGCAGCACCCAGCGGCGCCGCGGCATCGATGCCGGAGCGTCCCGTCCGGCGGGGGGCGCGGCGGGCGGGCGGGACAGGACCGGCGGCGCGGCCTCGGTGCTCACGGCCGCCCGGTCCGCCGGCCGCGCGCGGTCAGGGAACGAAGATCCATGTTCGTCTCAGCCTGTCACAGCGCCGGACGGACGGACGTTTCCGGCCGGGAAACCCTCAGCAAGTTCTCGGGTTCGGCCACGCTCCGTCACCGCGCCGGAACCGCGGGGGTTCGGAGGCCGGTCAGTGCTCGTCCGGCGTCCCGGCGGCCTCGGCCACCTCGGCGGGGCCGGCGGCGTCCGCGGCGGCCTTCTCCGCGTCCTCGGAGGCGGCGTCCGCTTCGGCGGCCGCGGTCTGGCGCTCGCCGGCGACCTTGTGCGCGGCGGCGTCCACCACGCCCGCGGCCTCCTCGGCCGGGTCGGTGAGCGGCGGGTGCTGGCGGCGGCGGATGCCGAGGATGCTGACGAACAGCGACGCGAACATCACCTGGAAGCTCATGACCAGCGCGGTCGCGGCCGGCACGACGATGCGCAGCGAGTCGCGCGGGTCCAGCTCGCCGAAGCTGTGCCCCCGCCAGTGCAGCAGCGAGGCGACGAGGCCGGCGAGGCCCGCGATGGCCAGCAGCCCGCCGGTCAGCAGGCCGCGCTCCAGGCTCCACCAGTCGATGAGCCTCTGCACCCGGCGGTCGTGCGGCAGGAATCCCTCCTGCATCGCGTACACCTTGGTGAGCAGCGCGAACAGCACCGCCTGGAAGCCGATCACCAGCGCGGCGGACGCGCCGACGAGGGTGTCGACGTCGAAGGCGATCGCGCCGATCCGCACCGGCCCGGCGGAGATCGCGATGCCGGCCAGCAGGCCGAGGGTCATGAAGACCAGGCCGGGGATGAGGAACAGCCAGCGCGGGCTGTACAGCATGAGGAACCGCAGGTGCCGCCAGCCGTCCCGCCAGGTGTTCAGGTGCGGGGCGCGGGTCCGGCCGTCCGGCGAGAGCGTCGTCGGGACCTCGCGGATGTCGTACTTCTGCAGGGTCGCCTTGACGACCATCTCGCTGGCGAACTCCATGCCGCCGGTCTGCAGGCCGAGCCGCAGGATCGCGTCCCGGTCGAACGCGCGCAGCCCGCAGTGGAAGTCGCCGATCTTGCTGCCGAAGAACAGCCGGCCGACGAAACTGAGCACCGGGTTGCCCAGGTAGCGATGCAGCGGCGGCATGGCGCCGGGCGCGATGCCGCCCTTGAACCGGTTGCCCATGACGAGGTCGGCGCCGTCGCGCAGCTCGTCCAGGAACGGGCCGAGGGTGGTGAAGTCGTAGGAGTCGTCGGCGTCGCCCATCGCCACGTACTTGCCGCGCGCGGCCCGGATCCCGCCCATCAGCGCGTTGCCGTAGCCCTTGTCGACCACCGGCACGACGCGCGCCCCGGCGTCCCGGGCGAGCTGCTGGCTGCCGTCCGTGCTGCCGTTGTCGGCGATGACGACCTCGCCGTCGATACCGCTGTCCTCGAAGAAGCCGATCGTCTTGCGGACACAGGTCTCGACCGTTTCGGCCTCGTTCAGGCATGGCATCACTACGGAGAGTTCCACGCGATCTCCTTCGTTACCCCTGGTGACCGTTGGCGGTGCGGTTGTCTGGTCTCATGGTGTATCCGCCCGGCGGCCCGTCGTCGTTCATGATGCCTGCCGTGGACGGGTGATGGTGGCCGCTCTCCATAAGAGCACCCGTATCGTGTTGCCTACTTGCAACCGAAAAACCCTCTCCGCCGCGAACCGGGCGGCAGGCTAGGACGTCAAGCATACGGGTATGGCGGCCCGGAAAGGGTGGGTCGACTGTGACGCGCGGCGGAGGACGCAGTGCCACAGGTCCGAGGACAGAGCGGCGGAGGGGAGGTGCCGGAGTGGCTGTCGAATCGCCGCGCGGTGCCGAGCTGAAGGGGGCCGCGGCGGACGCGGGCACGGCGGAGACCTCCCAGGTCACGGCGGATACCGGGGCCGTCGCGGAGGGGCCGGGAACGGCCCGCGACACGCCCGGCGGACCGGAACCGGAGAACGGTTCCCCGGCGGCCGCGGAGGCACCCTCCGGCGACGTCGGAAATGGCGCCGCGAATGGGGACATGAAGGAACGGGCGAACGACGGCGCGCCGCCCGGCGACGCCGGCGACGCTCCAGGGGGCGCGACCGCCGCCTTCCCGCGCGCGTCGGCCCGAGTGCCGTCCCTGCGCGGGATCGGCTCGTGGCTCGGCGGGCGCGCCGGCGGGACGTGGGCGCGGATCCGGCGGCACCCGATCTTCAGTGTGATCATTGCCACAGCGGCGCTGCTGCGGGTGGTCGCGATGGTCGGCTACCAGCCGGCGATGTTCTTCAACGACAGCTTCGACTACCTGCACGTGGCGATGGGGCTGTACCCGCACCCGCTGCGGCCCGACGGCTACTCGTTCCTGCTGTGGGCGCTGAAGCCGTTCCACAGCTTCGCGCTGGTCGCCGCCGTCCAGCACCTCATGGGCCTGGGCATGGGCGTGATGATCTACGCGCTGCTGCGCCGCAAGTTCGGGCTGCCCGGCTGGGGCGCATCTCTCGCCACGGTGCCGGTGCTGTTCGACGCCTACCAGATCCAGCTCGAGCACCTCGTCCTGTCCGACACGACGTTCACCTTCCTGGTGATGGTCGCGGTGACGCTGCTGCTGTGGCACGACCGGCCGTGCTGGAGGATCGCGCTGGCGATCGGGCTGATCGTCGGGTTCTCCTGGCTGACCCGGTCGGTCGGCGCGCCGGTGCTGCTCGGCGTGCTGGCGTACATGCTCATCCGGCGCATGGGCTGGCGGACGATGGCGATCACAGCGGCGGCGTGCGCGCTGCCGGTGCTGTCCTACATGACCTGGTACAAGGTGGACAGCGGCAAGTTCGCGATCACCGAGAGCAACGGGATCTTCCTGTACGCGCGGGCCTACAAGTTCGCCGACTGCCACAAGATGCACGGGCTGCCGGTCAGCGAGTACCCGCTGTGCACCGAGCCGGCGAACCGGCTGCCGAACTCCCAGGACGGCATCTGGAACGCGGCCTCGCCGCTGAACCGCTTCCCGGGGACCCGGTTCAGCCCGGAGAACAACGCGGCCAGCAACGATTTCGCCAAGCGCGCCATCCTCGCCCAGCCCGGCGACTACCTGAAGGTCGTCGCTCACGACTTCTTCCGCGTGTTCCGCTGGAACCGGACGGTCTTCCCGGACAAGGCGACCTACTCGCAGTACGAGTTCGGCACGAAGGGCAACGCGCTGCCCGACTGGCGGATGGACGCCGACTCGACCGCGTCCGGCGAGGCCCGGGCGTACGAGCACGGCGACGCCCGCACCCGCGTGATCGAGCCGTTCGGCGGCGTCATGCGCGGCTACCAGGACGCGGTCTACCTGCGCGGGACGATGCTCGGCGGCGTGCTGCTGCTCGGGCTCGGCGGCATGGTCGCGCTGTGGCGGCGGTTCGGCGGCGAGGCGCTGCTGCCGTGGACGCTGGCGACCGGGCTGCTGCTCGCGCCCGCCGCGACCGCCGAGTTCGACTACCGGTACGTGCTGCCGGCCGTCCCGCTGGCCGCGCTGGCCGCCGGGATGGCGTTCACGCCGGAGGTCCGGCACCGGCTGGACGGCTGGTGGCGGCGGCTGCGCGGGCGTCCGGGCCCGGCCCGGTCGCTGGACGTCCCGTCCGAGCCCGTCGGGCGGAAGGTCCCGGAGGTCACCGCCGGCTGACGGCCCTCCGGGACCCGCCGGCGGTCAACCAGCGGTCAACCATCTCGCGGCCGGCGGTCAGCGCCGGGCCCGAGGGGCCGGTCGTGGCCGCTCCCGGTCACCAGGCGTGGATGCGGCGGAGGTGGAACACCATCGCCACGTCGCTCCCGTCGCGGACCGGGGGCATCTCCCCGGCCTTGCGGGACGCCGCCCACGCCTTGACGTTCCGGCTCTGGCACTTCGGGCACAGGGAGTCCGTCCACGGCGTCGTGCACGGCTGGCCGTTCCGCTCATAGATGACGGCCTCGTTGCCGTGCCCATCGCCGACATGACGGACCTCGAGAACCTCGTCCCAGGTCGTCTCGCAGCACAGGCATTCGTAGACCCATGCCTCACGGCTCGACCATGCATCCTGCATGGCCCTCACCCCCTCGGTGACGCCATCTCGCGCTACCGGCGGCATCTCGTGCCGTCTGCCCGGCTCGCGCCGGGCTCTGAGCCGCGGGGTCCCACAAAGCATGGTGGCTCCGCCGGTCCTCTAGTGGTCCAGCGCGGGCCACCGAAGGAGCTATTCCCCCGAAATCAGCCTTTGGATCGTTCCGTACGGGGTCACTGTTTCCTGGCGGCGACGACAGCGTCGTAGACGGTTCCGCGTGGTACGCCGTTCTCCTTGGAGATCTCCCGGATCGCCTGGTTGCGCGGGGTTCCGGCGGCCTCCCGGGCGGCGACGGCGGCGACCAGGTCGGCCGGATCGGACAGCCCGGCGGGCTTCGGCGCGCCGCCCACGACCACGGTGATCTCGCCGCGCACGTCCCGCTCCGCGGCCCATCCGGCCAGCTCGGCGAGGCCGCCGCGGCGGACCTCCTCGTAGGTCTTGGTCAGCTCCCGGCAGACGGCGGCCGGACGGTCCGCCCCGAACGCCGCCGCCATGGCGCGCAGCGTGTCCGCCAGCCGGCGCGGCGACTCGAAGAACACCATGGTGCGGGGCTCGGCGGCGAGGGCCTCCAGCCGCCGCGCCTGCTCGCCCTTCTTGCGCGGCGGGAAGCCCTCGAAGCAGAACCGGTCCGTCGGCAGCCCCGACACGACCAGCGCGGTGGTGACGGCGGACGGCCCGGGCAGCACCGAGACCGGCACGTCCCGCTCCACCGCGGCGCGCACCAGCCGGTACCCCGGGTCGGACACGCCCGGCATCCCCGCGTCGGTGATCACCAGGACGTCCCGTCCGGCGAGCAGGTCCTCCAGCAGCTCTTCGGCGCGCGCGCTCTCGTTCTGGTCGTAGTACGACACGACGCGCCCGACGAGCTCGACGCCGAGGTCGGCGGCGAGCCGGCGCAGCCGCCGGGTGTCCTCTGCGGCGATCACCGGCGCGGCCGCCAGCGCGTCCCGCAGCCGCACCGACGCGTCCCCGGCCTGCCCGATCGGCGCCGCCGCCAGCAGCAAAGTCCCCATCACGGTCCCATCCTCCCAGGGGCGCCGCGCGCCGGGACCGGGCCGGGCGGCCGGGAGTCGGCTTTACGATTGCGAGATGGCGACGACGGATCTGGCTCCGGCGAACGCGTCCCGGTGGCGGCCGCCCTCCCCCCGCGAGTGGCTCGCCCCCGCGGTCCCGGGCGGCGTCCTGGCGGGCTGGCTGGGCCCGCTGCTGGTGACGCTGTTCGCGGGCTTCCTGCGCTTCTACCGGCTCGGGCAGCCGAAGGCCGTGGTCTTCGACGAGACCTACTACGCCAAGGACGCGCTGGCCCTGCTGAAGTTCGGCTGGGAGCACAACACCGTCGACAACGCCGACAAGCTGCTGATCGCGGACCCGCACGCGAACATCTGGGGGCAGGGGCCGTCGTTCGTCGCGCACCCGCCGTTCGGCAAGTGGATGATCGCGATGGGCGAGTGGGCGTTCGGCGCGACCCCGTTCGGCTGGCGGTTCGTGCCCGCGCTGGTCGGCACCCTGTCGGTGCTGATCCTGTGCCGGGTGGCCCGCCGGATGACCGGCTCCACGCTGCTCGGCTGCGCCGCCGGGCTGCTGCTGGCGCTGGACGGCCTGGAGTTCGTGACGAGCCGCGCCGCGCTGCTGGACATCTTCGTGATGTTCTGGGTCCTGGCCGGGTTCGCGTGCCTGGTGAACGACCGGGACCGGTCCCGGTGGAGCCTCGCCGACAAGATCGAGGCGGGCCGGACGTCGGCGTACGGGCCGTTCCTGGCGCACGGGTGGCGCTGGGGCGCGGGGGTCTGCCTCGGCCTGGCGTGCGCCACCAAGTGGACGGGCGTGTTCTACGTCGCCGCGTTCGGGCTGATGGTGGTGCTCTGGGACTACGGCGCGCGGCGCGCGGCCGGGGTGCGGGAACCGATCGCCGGGACGCTGCTGCTGGACGCGGGGCCGGCGTTCGTCCAGATCGTGGTGGTGGCGCTGGTCTCCTACCTGGCGACCTGGTCGGGCTGGATCTTCAAGCCGGGCGGATGGGGGCGCGGCCACGCGTCGAGCCACTGGTGGTGGCGGCCGTTCGAGGCGATGCCGCGCCTGTGGGACTACCACCGGCAGATGCTGGACTTCCACAACAACCTGGACGCCAAGCACCCGTACCAGTCGTGGCCGTGGGACTGGCCGGTCCTGCGGCGCCCGGTGGCGTTCTTCTACACCGAGCCGAAGTCGTGCGGGGCGCCGCGGTGCTCGCGGGAGATCCTCGGGATCGGGACGCCCGCGCTGTGGTGGGGGGCGCTGGCCGCGCTGATCGTGGTGCTGTTCATCTGGCTGGTCCTGCGCGACTGGCGGGCCGGGGCGATCGTGCTCGGGTTCCTCGCGGGCTGGCTGACCTGGTTCCCGTCGGCGTTCCGCGACCGGACGATGTTCCTGTTCTACGCGACGCCGCTGATCCCGTTCATGGTGCTGGCGGTCGTGCTGGTGCTCGGCTATCTGATTGGACCGGCGTCCGGGCTGGTGGGCGCGCACGCGGCGGCGTCCGGGCGGCCTGCGGAGGACGGCGCGCGGCCGGCCTACGAGGAGGACGCGTTCCCCGACGATCTGCACGGGCCGAGCGGCGCGCGGGTCGCGCCGGTCCCGGCGTCGGTGCCGTCGCCGGTGCCGCCGGGGGTGCGGCGCCTCGTCGGCGCGGCCGCCGCGGGCGCGTTCCTGCTGGTGGTGCTGGCGAACTTCGCCTACTTCTATCCGATCCTGGCGGCGCAGACGCTGACCTACGACGACTGGCACGCCCGGATCTGGTTCAAGTCCTGGATCTGACGCGCGGCCCGGCCCGGGGGCGTCCCTAGGAGAGGACCTCGGCCGGGACGGGCCGGGCGGCGGCGGGGCGCAGCGTCCGGGCGCCGAGCAGGCACAGGGTGAGGGCGAGGACGCCGCCCATCCCGGCGCCGGCGAACGCGCCCGGCACCCCGGCGAGCTTCTCGCCGAACCCGGCGACCGCGGAGCCGGCGGCGCCGCCCGCGCCGACCGCAGCGACGACCCACGCGAACGCCTCGGTGACGGTGCCGCTCGGCGCGAGCCGGTCGACGAGGGTGAAGCTGCAGGCCAGCACGGGTGCGAGGAACACGCCGCTGGCGAACGCCAGCACCGACATCACGGGCAGGCCGGGCGCGAGGACGAGCGGCACGTACCCGGCGGCGAGCGCGGCGAGCAGCCACGGCAGCCGCCGGTGCGGCTCGCCGGACCACGGCCGCGCGCCGTAGACGATGCCGCCGGTGAGCGCGCCGGCGGCCATGCAGGCGAGGAGCAGCCCGGAGGCGATGCCGCTGTCGAGGCGTTCGGCGTAGGCGACGACGGCGACCGCGTACACGCCGAGCGCGATGCCGGCGCAGGCGAGGGAGGCCAGCAGGACGCGCAGCCCGGTCGAGCGCAGCGGCCCGGCCCAGTCGGCGGCGCGCGGCTTGCCCGTCCAGCGGCGCGACGGCCCGGACAGCGCGACGACGAGGGTCCCGGCGATGCCGACGAGGCCGGTGAGGACGAGCGCGGTCTCGGTGCTGGCCGCGGCCGCGGCGACGACGAGGAGCGGCCCGACGGAGAAGAGGATCTCCTGGGCGGCGGCGTCGAGCGCGTAGGCGGCGTCGACCTGCTCTGGGCCGTCGAGGACATCGGGCCACAGCGCCCGGAGCCCGGCCTCCAGCGGCGGCGTCGCGAACCCGGCGAGGACGACGGCGGCGACGGCGAGGGGCAGCGGGCGCGCGCCGACGGCCGCGAGCAGCGTGAACCCGGCGGCGGAGAGGCAGGCGGCGGGCAGCAGGACGCGCGGCTGCCCGTAGCGGTCCATGGCGCGGCCGAGGACGGGCTGGCCGGCGGCCATCGCCAGGCCGAGGACGGCGGCGAGGGTGCCGGCGAGCGGGTAGCCGCCGCCGTCGGCGCGCACGTGCAGGACGACGGCGAGCGCGCCCATCCCGTTCGGCAGTCGGCCGAACAGCGTCCCGCCGAGCAGCCGCGCCGCGTGCGGCCGCCTCAGGAAGACGACATAGCCCCGCATTCTGTGCCCCCGTCATGGCCGTCATACGTATTACCCCGTGGGTCATACGTACCACTTCCCGAGTGTCCGGCTCTAGTCTGTTTTTCGTGTCCGACGTCCCCGAGGGAGGCCCAGGTGCCGGTGGCAGGCCGTCCCACCAGTAAGGACGTCGCCCAGGAGGCCGGGGTCTCGCAGTCCACGGTGTCGCTGGTCCTGGGCGGCAAGTGGAGCGGCCGCGTCTCCCCCGCCACCGCGCGCAGCGTCCGGGTCGCCGCCGAGCGGCTCGGCTACCGGCCGAACCAGGCCGCGCGGAACCTGCGGCTCGGCACCACCCGGACCGTCCTGCTGATGGTGCCGACGCTCACCGCGCCGTTCTTCGGCCCCGTCTACACCGGCGCGGCGCGGGTCGCGGCGCGGCACGGGTTCGGGGTGGTGGTGTCGACCTGGCCGGACGACGCGGACGGCCCGGCCGAGAGCCCGTTCCCCGCGCCGCACGAGGCGATCGACGGGGTGCTGGCATCGTCGATGCCCGCGGTGGCGCTGGAGCGGTTCCACGGGACGCCCGCGGTGCTGCTCGACAGCGGACCGGACGCCGACGTCCCGACCGTCGACTTCGGGGTGGCCGCCGGGATGCGCGCGATCGCCCGGCACCTGGCCGGGCTCGGGCACCGCCGGTTCGGGCATGTCGCGGCGGGCGTCGACCAGTGGACGTTCCGGGCCCGCGCCGAGGTGCTCGCGGCCGAGGTCGCGGCGCTGCCCGGCGGCGAGCTGGCCCGGTCGGCGTGCGCGATCGACGTCGCCTCGGCGCGGGACGCGGCGCAGCGGCTGCTCGCCCGCCCCGATCCGCCGACCGCGCTGGTCTGCGACGACGACCTGATCGCCGCGGGCGCCTACAAGGCGGCGCGCGCGCTCGGGCTGGACGTGCCGGGCGAGCTGTCGGTCACCGGGTTCGACGACGTGCTGCTGGCGACCGCGCTGGAGCCGGAGCTGACGACGGTCCGGCTGCCAGCCGAGGAGATGGGCGCCCAGGGCATGACCGCGCTGCTGGACCTCCTGGACGGCGGCCGTCCGGCGCCCCGGGTGCTGCCCGGCCGGCTCGTGGTGCGCGGCTCGTCGGCGCCCCCGCGCGCGCCCCTGTGACCACGCCGCGATCCCGGCCCCGCCCTGGTCAGGCTGCCCCCGCTCGGACGGGCGCTGTGATCTCGACCGCACTCCGTGTTCCTCCGGCGACTCGGGTATAAGGGGGCCCATGGCGCATCCCTCCGAAGCCGGTGCCGAGCAGTCCCCCCGCGACCGGGACGAGGTCCCCCTGCCACGCACCCGCGTGTGGCGCGGGGGCACGCTGGAGAAACGCGACTTCCCGGTCGCGCAGGTCAGCGACTACCTCGAAGAGGACGACACGGTCGTGTGGGTCGACCTGTGCGCGCCGCAGAGCGCCGACCTGCGGGTGATCGGCGACGAGCTGGGCCTGGACCCGGTGGCGGTCGAGGACGCGGTGTCCCGGCACGAGCGGGCCAAGATCGACCGCTACGAGGGGTACGCGTTCCTGAACGTCTACGTGCCGCGGATCGAGGACGGCGAGCTGACGCTGTACGAGGTGTCGGCGTTCCTGGCCGAGCGCGCGCTGGTCACCGTCCGGCAGGGCCCCGGCTTCGACATCGACGCGCTGATCAAGCGGTGGGACGAGAGCCCGGGCGTGGACATCGCCTCGGCCGGCGCGGGCTACCTGCTCTACGGGCTGCTCGACATGGTCGTGGACCTGCAGCTGGAGGCGGTGCAGGCGCTGGACGACGAGGCCGACGAGGTCGAGTCGATGATCTTCGACGAGGCGTTCGAGGTGCGGGAGATCCAGCGGCGCAGCTTCCGGCTGCGCAAGAACCTGGTGGCGCTGCGCCGGGTCGCGCTGCCGATGCGCGAGGTGGTGAACACGCTGCTCCGCCGCGACCTGCGGATGATCACCCCGGCGCTCGCGCCCTACCTCCAGGACGTCTACGACCACACGCTCCGCGTCGGCGAGTGGACCGACAGCCTGCGCGACCTCGTCGCGAACCTGCTGGACACCCGGATCGCGCTGCAGGGCAACCGGATGAACGAGGTGATGAAGAAGGTCACCAGCTGGGCGGCGATCATCGCGGTGCCGACGGCGGTCACCGGCTTCTACGGGCAGAACGTGCCGTATCCGGGGTTCTCCACGCATTCGGGGTTCATCGTCAGCTCGATCATCATCGTGGTGTGCAGCGTCGCGCTCTACGCCGTCTTCAAATTGCGCGACTGGCTCTGAGCCGGCAGGAACCGCCGCCGAGCAGTGCGAATATCAGAATTGATATCGATGGGCCATGGATATCAATATTGGACACGGCTGCTCGGGCTCTGGTCTGCTCTCCCCATGAGCGAATACCGACACCGTCTCCGCACGACCGCGGCGATCGCCGCGTCCGCCACGGCCCTCGCCGGCCTGGCGGCGTGCGGTTCCCGCGAATCCCCTGGCGAGCGGGCCGTACCGCAGAGCGCGGTCGCGCCGCTCTCCGCCTCGCCGGGCTCTCGGCCCGCCCCGTCCCAGGCCGCCGTCACAAAGAGGTTGAACGCCCTGGAGAAATCGCGCGGCGACCGTATCGGCGCCTTCGCGGTGGACACCGGGACGGGCCGTTTCGCCTCGTACCGGGCGGACGAGCGATTCGCTTTCGCGTCCACTTTCAAGGTGATGGCGTGCGGCGCCGTCCTGCGAAAGGCGCGGCGGACCGACCCGGGCCTGATGAACCGGGTCATCCATTACACGAAGAAAGACCTGGTGGACAATTCGCCGGTCACCGAGGACCACGTCAAGGACGGAATGACGGTGTCCGCCCTGTGCAAGGCGGCCATCACCCAGAGCGACAACACCGCCGGGAACCTGCTGCTCAGGCAGATCGGCGGGCCGGCGGGCGACACCGCGTTCCTCCGCTCCCTCGGCGACCGGGTCAGCCGCCACGACCGCTGGGAGACCGACCTCAACCTCTGGAAGCCGGGCGAGCTCCGCGACACCACCACCCCGCGCGCCTGGGCCGCCGACCTGCGCGCCCTCACCGCCGGCGGCGCCCTCGTCCGCGCGGACCGCGACCGCCTGGCGGGCTGGATGAAGCAGACGATCACCGGCGACAAGCGGATCCGCGCCGGCCTGCCGAAGGGCTGGACGGTCGGCGACAAGACCGGCACCGGCGGCACCTACGGCACCGCCAACGACATGGCGATCGCCTGGCCGCCGTCCGGCGCGCCGGTGATCATCGTGATCACCACGAACCGCCTCACGGCGGACGCCGCGGCCGACGAACCCGCCATCGCCGAGACCGCGGGCATCCTCGCCGCCGCCGTCCACTGACCGCCGGCTCGCGGCGGGGGGGGGGGGGGGGCGGCGGGGGCGGCGGCACCCGGCGCCCGCCCGCGGGCCCCGCGGCCGGCGGGGGGGGGCTCGGCCACATCCCCCCCCAAATCCCCCCCCCCCCGCCGCGAGAGACCCGGGGGCCGGTCAGAGGGAGTTGAGGAAGTCGGCGGCGATCGGGGCGGCGGCCTCGGCGCCGGTGCCGCCTCCTTCGACGATGACCGCGAAGGACAGGTCGCCGCGGTAGCCGATGAACCAGGCGTGGGTCGGCGGGTTCGCGCCCGACCCGTACTCCGCCGTCCCGGTCTTCCCGGCCGTGCCGGACGGGAAGTTCACCCCGGACGCGGTGCCCTCGCTGACGACGGCCGGCATCAGCGAGTGCAGCGCCGACTTCACCGCGGGCTCCAGCCGGTGCGGCGGCTCGGCCTTGCGGCCGCCCGCGTCCACCGCCTTGGAGACCAGCGACGCGTCGACGAGCCGGGGCGAGCGCCACACGCCGCTCGCCGCCGCGCCGGCGACCGCGGCCATGTTCAGCGGGCTGGTCAGCACCTCGCCCTGCCCGAACGAGGCCGCCGCGAACGCGGTGTCGTCCTTGTTGTCCGGGAACGAGGCGCGGACGGCGGGCAGCCCGGCGACGACCGGGGCGTTGAACCCGAACTGCGCGGCGACCTGCGCGACCCGCTTCTCCCCCAGCTTGTCCACGGCGAGCCGCGCGAAGGTGGTGTTGCAGGAGTGCGCGAACGCCTCGCGGAGCGCGACCGTCCCGAAGTCCTCGTGCTGGTAGTTGTGGAAGGAGCGGCCGCCGACCGTCGTGGTGGCCGGGCAGGGCACCTTGGTGGACGGCGACATCCCGCCCGCGACGAGCGCGGCGGCGGTGACCACCTTGAAGGTGGAGCCGGGGGGGTAGCGGCCCATCAGCGCCCGGTTGTAGCCGCCGGGCTTGTTCGCGACGGCGAGGATCTCGCCGGTGGACGGCCGGAGCGCGACCAGCGACGCGGGCTTGGCGGCGGAGCCGAGCGCCTTGCCGGCCGCGGCCTGCACCTTCGGGTCGATCGTGGTGCGCAGCGGCGTGCCGTCCGCGCCGCCGAACCGCTTCAGCGTCTTCACAGGCCTGCCGGCCGCGTCGACGATCTGGACGGCGAGGGCGGGCGTGCCCGCGAGCCGCTTCTCGTACTGCTTCTGCAGCCCGTCGGCGCCGACGGTGTCGCCCTTGCGGTACGGGGCGCCGAGCTTGGCCGCGGCCTCGGCGGACGCGGGGCCGACCGGCCCGGCCAGCTGCTGGACGGACCCGGACGGCGACCCGGAGAGGCTGCTGCCATTGGCCGCCGTGATGTCGGCGCGGGCGGGCCAGGCGCGGGAGGCGCTCAGCCGCTGCCCCTCCTTCAGCCCCGGGTAGATGACGTCGGGCGACCAGGCGACCCGCCACTTGCCGCCGCTCTTGGTGAGCGGCATCGCGCCCTCGTAGCTCCAGGCGCGGGCGCCCGCGAGCGTCAGCTCGGCGGTGTACGAGCCGCCGGCGGTGCCGCCCTTCGGCTTCCCGACGGAGGCGACCGTGTAGCGCTGCGCGGTGACGCCGAGGGCGTCATGCATGGCGGTCAGCCGGGCGGTGAAGTCGGCGGGCGGATCGGCGGTGAGCGCGAGCATCGCGGCGTAGTCGCCGCGGCTCCAAGCCGCCGCGTAGCGCTTCGCGGCGTCCCCCGGGGACTCCCCGTCCCGCAGGAACCACACCGCTCCCGCCCCCACGAGCACGGCCGCGGCCACCACGGCGGCGACGGCGACCACGCGGGATCGGCGCATCTCATGTCCTTTCGGTCGTTGGACGCCCAAGAACACCAGGTCATCGTCCAGATGTCCAAGATTGATATCCGAGGGGCAGCGATATGGATTCTGATATGGTCCCTGCTCGTGAACATCGTCGGCCATCTCGCTTGCTTCGTCGCGGTGGCCGAGGAACTGCACTTCGGGCGCGCGGCGGAGCGGCTCGGCATGGCCCAGCCGCCGCTGAGCCAGCGGATCCAGCGACTGGAGCGCGAACTCGGGGTGCGGCTGTTCGACCGGTCCAGCCGGCGGGTGGAGCTGACCGCGCCCGGGCGGCTCCTGCTGGACGAGGCCCGTGACATCCTCACCCGCGTGGACCGCGTCTACTCCGTCGCCGAACGGGCCCGGCTCGGCGAGGTCGGCACCGTGCGCGCCGGGCTGCCGAGCGACCTCGGCGGCCCGATCGTCGCCGCGCTGATCGCCGCGTTCCGGGACCGCCGCCCGGACCTGCGCCTCGACCTGCGCGAGACGGGCACCGCCGAGCAGGTCCGCGCGCTGGCGGAGGGCGCGCTGGACGCCGGGATCGTCCGGCACCCGTGCGACTCGCGCGGCCTCGGGCTCGGCCCGATGCTGGGGCAGCCGGTCGGCGTGCTGCTGCCGGAGGGCGCCGGGCTCGCCGCGTCCCCGGAGGTGCACCTCGCCGACCTCGCCGGCCGCGACCTGGTCGTCTTCCCCCGCGAGGAGGCGCCGGGCGCCTACGACGAGGCGCTGGCCGCGTGCCGCCGGCACGGGTACGCGCCGCCCGCCGTGCACGAGGCGCGGCACCCGCAGTTCGCGCTCGGGCTGGTCCTCGCCGGGACGGCCGTGGCGCTCGTCCCGCGCACCGACGACTCCGCCGGGGTGACGTGGCGTCCGCTGGTCGGCGAGCCGCTGGTGTGGCGGACGTCGTGCGCGTGGCGGCGCACCCGCGACGCCGAGCACGAGCGCGCCATCGCCGACTTCACCGCCGTCGCGACCGCGGTGCTGCGCCGCGAGGCCGGGATGGCGCCGCTGGACGCCGCGCCGCCGCGCCGCGTCGTGTCCCGCCCGTCCTCCGGGTTCCTGGCATGACCGGCACGCGGGACGCGGTGGCCGGGGACACCGCCGTACGGATCGGGGACGCGTTCCGCGCGGCGGGCGTCACCGGCTTCCTGCACGCGGCCGACATCGACACCGGCCGGGAGGTCGCGGTCCGCGCCGACGATCCGGTGGTGCTGGCGTCGGTGTTCAAGGTGCCGCTGCTGGTCGCCTTCCACCGCCGCGCCGCCGAGGGGCTGCTCGACCCGACCGAGCAGGTCACGCTGCCCGCCGGGGACCGCACGTCCGGCCCGACCGGGGTGTCGGCGCTGCTGGACGACGTACGGATGTCGCTGCGCGACCTCGCCTGCCTGATGATCACGGTGAGCGACAACGCGGCGGCGGACGCCCTGCTGGACCGGGTCGGGCTGGACGCGGTCAACGCCGCCGCCGCCGGGCTGGGCCTGCGCGAGACCGTGGTGACGGGCGGCGGCCGGCGGCTGTTCGAGGACCTGCTCGCCGACGCGGGCGCGTCCGGGTTCCCCGAGGTGTGGGCGCGGCTGGACGAGCCCGGCATGGCGGCCCGGTTGCGCGCCCTCGACCCGGCCCGGACGAGCCGCAGCACGCCCCGCGACATGACCCGGCTGCTCGCCGCGATCTGGCGGGACGAGGCGGCGCCGCCGGACGGGTGCGCGGCGATGCGCCGGCTGTTCGGGCTGCAGGTGTGGCCGCACCGGCTGTCGTCCGGCTTCCCGTACGACGACGTGCTGGTCAGCGGGAAGACGGGGACGCTGCTGACCGTCCGCAACGAGGTCGGCGTCGTGGAGTACCCGGACGGCGGCCGGTACGCGGTCGCGGTGTTCACCCGGTCGCTGCTGCCGATCGCGGTGCTGCCGCAGGCGGACGCGGTGATCGGCACGGCGGCGCGGCTGGCCGTGGAGTCGCTCCGCCGCCCCTGACCGCCGGGTCAGCGGTCGTCCAGCATGTCGAGGTCGTCCAGGGCGGTGTGGTCCATCGGGGCGAGGGACGCGTTCCTGAGCTTGCCTTCGCGGCGGCCGCGCGGCACGGCGACGGACCCGAGCTCGATGAACACGCCGGAGCAGTCGATCCCGAACCCGCCGCCGCGCTCGAAGAGCAGCACCAGCGGCTCGTAGGGGTCGGGCAGCGCGGGCAGCGGCACCTCCGCGTCATGGAGGGCGGCGAAGTGCAGCGCGGCAGCGCAGGCCCGGGACGTCGGCGACAGGTCGAGGTCGGGCACGGTGTCGAGGACGCCCCGGACGACGACCAGGTCCGCCCGGACGCCGGGGGCGATCAGATCCGGCAGCGTCAGGAACGGCCCGGAACCCCGGAACCCGAGGTGCCGCGCCCAGCGTTCGCCGCGGTGCAGGTGCTCGCGCATGAGGGCGATGCGGGAGCGCCTGTGAAGCTCGTCACCCTCGTACGCCCAGTCGATCGCGCGCAGCCGTGCGGCCAGTTCCGCGACGCGCTCCGGCACGCCCTCACCCCCTCATCTCCGGCGATCCGCGCTGGTCCGCGCGGGCGGCACCGGACCGCTTCCGGCCGGTGACCGAACGTGGCCGACCCAATACCGATGATCCGGCCGACCGCTAAACCAGCACTCCTT
The DNA here is from genome assembly GCF_040299565.1 of Spirillospora sp. NPDC000708. Classification (NCBI taxonomy): domain Bacteria; kingdom Bacillati; phylum Actinomycetota; class Actinomycetes; order Streptosporangiales; family Thermomonosporaceae; genus Spirillospora; species Spirillospora sp. NPDC000708. The sequence goes on along the minus strand of NZ_JBEPCJ010000030.1, from coordinate 14,991 downwards.
TCGTAAACGTAGGCTGTACCCCTGCTTTGATCTCTCTTGGAGGAACGCGTTGCGGCTGCCGGAGCATCTGGAGCTACTGCTCACCGACGAGCCGGTGCTCGACGTCTACGCGCACGGTCCGTGGCGCGTCCCCGACGGGCTGTTCGAGGAGATCTCGGCGCGGATCGACGCGCTGGCGAACGACCCCCGCGCCGCCGACCTCACCACCGACGAGCACAAGCTGCTGACGCTGCCCGCCTCGCTGGTCACCGCGGAGATCTTCGGCATCCTGGCGTTCCTGCCCGGTGGCGGCGCGATCAAGGCGGGCTCGTGGTCGCAGCTGCCGGAGCGGCTGCTGCACCGGCACCTCGCCAACCCCGGCACGCTCAGCACCCGGATGACCCGCTGGGACGCGCCGGGCGGCCGGTGGCGCCCGCCGGTGGACTGGCTGATCGAGGCGCCCGACCGGGAGCTGGCGATCGAGCTGGCCCGCGAGTGCCTGGGCGTGCTGGAGGGCATCGAGCCGCTGGAGGAGCGCCGCAAGGCGCTGCTGCGGCTCTACGCCGACCCGCCCGAGTGCGACGTGAACCTGCCCAAGATGGAGCTGCGCGAGCACTGGCACGCGCACGCCGGCGACGACATCGTCGCCGCCGTCCCGGAGCTGCTCGGCCCCGTCGGGTACCTCGACTGGGTGTGCGAAGGGCTCCTCGCCGCGTACGGGATCCTCGCGGAGGTCGCGCCGCGCGACGAGTCCCCCGAGTCGCACCTGATCCAGCTGCTGCTGCAGGGCAGCATGGAGCACATCCCGGCGGAACTGGCGGCGGCCCTCGGCGAGGACCGCTACCACGACCTCCAGCAGCGCTTCCCGGCCGAGCGCCGCGGCTTCAAGGCCGACGCCTGGCAGCAGCGCACCCGCGCCTGGCTCGTCCGGGCGCTGGTCGCGGGCGCCGCCGACGCGTGCCGCGCCTGGCTCGACATGGCGATGCGGTTCGTCGCGATCGTCCAGGGCCTGCCGGGCGACCCGTGGTTCCCCAAGGCCGAGTGGATCCCGGTCGGCCAGTTCCAGACCGACCTGCGCCGCCTGTACGCGCCGCGCCGCCGCGTCGTCAACCCGCTCACCGAGACCCTCAAGGCGCCCGCCGCCGGCGAGGAGGGCGAGGGCGGCGGAGCGGGCGCGACGGCCGCCGGGACGCGCGCCGAGCTGGCCAGCACGCTGGTCGGGCAGCCCGAGCTGACCGCCGCGCTGGAGGAGCTGTCGCGCGGCAAGGAGCCCGTCCGGCTGCTGATCGCGGGCCCGGACGGCACCGGCAAGCGGGACGCGGCGCAGGAGCTCGGCAAGGCGCTCGCACTCGGCCGCGACCCGCTGTGGGTCACCGACAACCTGTACGCCGGGCAGCGGCTCTCGGACGCGGTCGCCAAGCTGCACGCCGACACCCGCGACTGCGCCGGCGACCGGCTGCTCATCATCGACGGGCTGGACAGCATCGTCGCCGACCCCGGCAACGGCGAGGCCATCGCCGACGAGCTGCACCGGCTGCTGGCGATCCACGCCGACCTGAACCTCGTCGTGCTGTGCGACGCGGACGGCGACGAGCGGATCCGCGACGTCAACCCGGTGCTGCCGGGCCGGTTCCGGATCGCGCGGACGAAGCCGTTCACCGCGCAGGGCCACGCCGAGCTGTTCCGCCGGGCGCTGGACCGGCTCGGCGCGCGCGCCACCCGGCAGGCCGTCGAGGCCGCGGGCGAGCTGCTGGCGGCGACGCCGCCGATGCAGTCGCTGCGCAACGCGCGGCTGGCCCCGTACCTCGCCGACCAGGTCGTCGCGGCGGTCCGGCGGCGGACGGAGGGCGGAGCGGAGATCGTGGTGCGCAAGGGCGACATCCCGGCCGCCCTCGACACCGCCCAGTCCGCCGGGAACCCGCTGCACGAGCTGCGCGACCTCACCGGGCTCGACACCGTCAAGCACGAGATCGCGCTGCTGGTCGCGGGCACGCACGCGGCGCGGCTGCGCAGCGAGTCCGGCCTGCGGATCACGCCGCCGACGCGGCACATGGTGTTCACCGGCAACCCCGGCACCGGCAAGACGATGGTGGCGCGGCTGCTCGGCCGCATCTACAAGAAGCTCGGCGTGCTGTCGTCCGGGCACCTGGTCGAGGCGTCCCGCGCGCACCTGGTCGGCGAGTACATCGGCCAGACCGCGCCGCGCACCCGCCGGCTCGTCGAGCGCGCGATCGGCGGCGTGCTGTTCATCGACGAGGCGTACACGCTCACCCAGTCGCCGCTGAAGGGCGACTACGGCCACGAGGCCATCGCCGAGCTGGTCAAGCTGATGGAGGACCACCGCGACGACCTCGTGGTGATCGTCGCCGGCTACCAGCAGGAGATGGCCGAGTTCCTGGCCGCCAACCCCGGCCTGGACTCCCGCTTCCCCAAGCAGATCCACTTCCCCGACTACAGCGACGACGAGCTGATCACGGTGTTCGGGCAGCTCGCGGAGGCCGACGGGTTCCGGCTCGCGCCCGGCACCGAGGAGACGCTGCGCTCGATGCTGCGGACCGCGCCGCGCGGCCCGTCGTTCGGCAACGGCCGGCTGATGCGCAACCTGCTGGACGTCGCCGTCGCCAACCAGGCCGACCGGATCGCGTCCGCGGCCGTCGGCGCCGGCGGCGACGGCGGCCCGGTGAAGCCGCCCGCGAAGAAGGACCTGGTCACCCTCACCGCCGAGGACCTGCCGCCGCTGCTGGACCACCCGGAGGAGTTCTTCGGCCTGTACCTGTGACGCCCGTACCCGGGACGCCTGCGGCTGTGACGCCTGTACCCGGGGCGTCCTGGGTATGACTCAGGCGGCTTCCCCGCCGGCACGACCGAAGGCGAGGGACCCGTGACCGCCACCCCCTGGGAGGACGACCGGCGCCGCCTGGCCGCGCTGCTGCGCGACATGGCCGCCCACGAGACGGCGCTGCTGCGCGACGGGACGCGGCCGTGGACGTGGTGGCTCGACCGGGCCGTCCTGCACGGCCGCCGCCACGGCTACGTCAACACGCTGCTGATCGGCGCCCAGTGGCGCGCGGCGACCGACGTCCGCTCGTACGAGGACTGGCGTGCCACCGGACGCCAGGTCGGCCGGGGCGAGACGGGCATCCGCGTGCTGTCGCGGACGGGCCGCCCCTACGCCGTCTTCGACATCGCGCAGACGACGGGCCTGCCCCTGCCTGCGGCTCCCGCCGGGCCGCCCGCACCGCCCGCGCCGCCCGACGGGCTCGTCCGGCGGCTGGCGGGCGAGCTGAGCCGGGGCCTGCCGCGGGTGGAGGCCGATTCCGTCGCGTACCTCGTCCTGTCGTGGCTCGGTCTCGAACCGGAGCCGCCGGTGTTCCCGGTGAACGCGTTCTGGGCGGGCGCGGAGGCGGGCGACCGGATCCTGCGGACGGCCCGCCGCGTCCACGACCGCGTCCGCGACCCGTCCGGCGGGGTCCTCCCCGAGGCGCACCGGTTCTTCCGCGCCCGTCTCCAGGCGAGCTGGGTGCCCGCCTACCTGGACGGGCGCGGGTTCTCGCCGGGCGTGCAGCGGCGCCGCCAGATCGGCTACGCGCCGGACTCCCCGCACGCCCTCGTCGACCATCTGCGCTCGCTCGGGCACGCCGACGAGGCGATCGTCGCGTCGGGGCTGGCGCGCCACGGCGCGTCGGGACGGCCGCACGCCATGTTCCGCGACCGCGCGATGTTCCCGATCCGCAGGCCGGACGGCGCGATCGCCGGGTTCCTCGGCCGCCGCCGCGACGGCGGGGAGGGCCCGAAGTACCTCAACGGACCCGACACCGGCTTCTTCCACAAGGGCGAGCTGCTCTACGGCCTGCACGAGGTCCGGGAGCGGCTGGCGGCGGGCGCGCGGCCCGTCCTCGTCGAGGGCCCGCTCGACGCGATCGCCGTCGAGACGGCGCGGGCGCCGGAGTTCGCGCCGGTCGCGACCTGCGGGCTGTCCCTCACCCCCGCCCACCTGGCGGCCCTCGCGGGCGCCGCCGACCTCGGCGCCACGGGCGTCCTGATCGCGCTGGACGACGATCCGGCGGGCCGGTCGGCCGCGGTCCGCGCGTGGGACGTCCTGAGCCGGGTCGCCGGACCGCTCGACCTCGCCGCGCTCCCCGGCGGCGAGGACCCCGCGGGCGTGCTGGCCGGGCAGGGCCGCGACGCCCTCCTCCAGGCGCTGCGCGCGGCGGTCCCGCTGATGGACGCGGTCGTGGACGCGGCGGCGGCCCGCGCGGGCGGCTCGCTCGCCACCCCCGAGCAGCGGCTCGCCGCGCTCCGCGCCGCCTGCGGGCCGATCGCGGCCCGCCCCTCCGGGGCCGCCCGCCAGGTCGTCCGCCTGGCGGCCCGCACGTCCCTTCCGGCGGCGCTGGTGACCGAGGTGCTCGCCGACCACCTCACGGACGGCTGATCACGGCGCGAGGCGTCCGGCGAGGGCGAACAGCAGGTCCTCCCGGCCCGGGCTCGTGACCAGCTGCAGTCCGACGGGGAGCCCGCCGGCCCTCCCGGCGGGGACGCTCAGCGCGGGCAGCCCGAGGACGTTCCACGGGCACGTCAGGCTCAGCAGGGCCGGCTGCACCCGGCCCAGCGCGCACTCCGCCCGCCCGATCTCCGGTGCCGTGATCGGGACGGTCGGCAGCGCGAGCACGTCGTGGCGGCGCAGCAGCCCGGCGGCCTCCTCCATGAACCGCGCCCGCTCGCGCGACGCCCGGACGTACCGCCAGCCGGGCGTCTCACCGGCGCGGCGCAGGCGGTCTAGGGTGGCCGGCTGGTACAGCTCGGGCGCGTCCGCGACGCGTTCGGCGTGCACCTCGTACGCCTCGCTGTCCTGGATCGCGGCGAAGACGCGGCGCAGTTCCCGCAGCTCGACGCGTTCGGCGGGCGCGTCCGGGAGCAGCCCGCGCACGACCTCCGCCACCTCGTCCGCGACCGGGGCGCCCTCGACCCACGCAACCCGGAGACCCTCGTGCCGGGGCGGGGCGTCCTCGGGCTGCCCCGTCAGCACCCGGTAGGCCGTCCGGCAGTCGGCGGCCGTGGCGGCGAGCACGCCGACGTGGTCGAACGAGACCGACAGCGGGAAGACCCCCTCGGTCGGGACCGCGCCGTAGGCGGGCTTGAACCCGGCGACGCCGCAGAACGCCGCGGGGATCCGGACCGACCCGCCCGTGTCGGTGCCGAGGGCGAGCGGGACCATGCCCGCGGCGACCGCGACCGCGCTGCCGCCGCTGGACCCGCCGGAGATCCGGGACGGGTCGTGCGGGTTGCGGGACGGGCCGTTGACGGCGGTGTCGCCGCTCGCGCCGTAGGCGAACTCGTGCGTGGTGGTCTTGCCCACGATCACCGCGCCCGCCGCGCGGAGGCGCGCGACGCAGGCCGCGTCGCGGTCGGCGACGTACCCGTCGAAGTGCGCCGAGCCCATCCCGGTCGGCAGCCCCGCGACGTCGATGATGTCCTTGACCGCGACGGGGACGCCGTGCAGCGGGCCGCGGTCGCGCCCGGCGGCGAGCTCCTCGTCCGCGGCGCGGGCGGCGGCCGCCGCGCCCTCCGCGTCCACGGTGACGAACGCGTTGAGGGTCGGGTCGATCGACTCCAGCGCGCGGTCGAGCAGGCCGGCGGCCGTCGCGGCGCCCGACCGCAGGTCGCCGCGCACGCCGTCGAGCGTCCGTCCGGCGAAGAATCCGGTCATGCCGCCTCCCTGAACCGTGGCCCGAAGGTCTGCTTAGCATGGCGCACCGGTTCGGTACGGCTCACCTCGCCGATCGCGCGGGCCCCGTCCGGCGCTTCTTCGGCCGGGTTCGCGGCCCGCTCATCGCAGGAAACCGTCCGCTCGTCGACGGGACCGGCGGAGCCGTGAACCTACGCGCGGGTACGCGGCAAGCTTCTTCGCACCTTGTGGAGGCGTTCCCGCCGGTTCGCTGGGGGGCGGGGCGGAGGCCCGCGGCGGCCGCCGCCCCTGTAACCGGTGCCTTCCACAGCCGGGTGGGGGGACGGGGCCACGGCGGCGCGGTCTTCAGGCGCGCACCCGCCGCCGTGGCCTCCCCCGAGGCCCGCCGCCCTCACTGCGCCCGGGGCACCCTGTCAGATCCGCTGACAATGCCCGCCATCTGGGCCTTTCGGCCCGCCGCTCCGGCAACTACCGTCAAAGTGTGAACGCGCCGGTGGATCAGCAGGAGATCACCGGTACCGCCGACCGGGCGATGATCTGCACCGCCGACCACCGCGCGTCCTCGGCGGGCCTCGCGATCCTGCGGGCCGGCGGGTCGGCGGCCGACGCGGCGGTGGCGGCGAACGCGGTGCTGGCGGTGGTCGCGCCGCACCGCTGCGGGCCGGGCGGCGACCTGTTCGCGCTGGTCCACGACCGGCCGGGCCCGCCCGCCGCGCTGAACGCCTCCGGCCGGGCCGGGTCGGGCGCCGACGCGGCGGCGCTGCGCGCGGAGGGCCGCCGCCGGATGCCGGTCCGGCACGACCTGCGGTCGGTGACCGTCCCCGGCTGCGTGGACGGCTGGCTCGCGCTGCACGCCCGGCACGGCCGGATGCCGCTCGCGGAGGTGCTGAAGTCGGCGGTGCTGCACGCCGAGCGGGGGTTCACCGCCTCGCCGGGCCTCGTCGCGGCCTGCCGGGACGCGCCGGGCGGCGACGGGCTCGCGTGGCCGTCCCGTCCCGGCGAGCAGGTGCGGCGCCCGGGGATCGCCCGCGCGCTGCGGGCCGTCGTCGCCGAGGGACGCGCGGGCTTCTACCAGGGCGAGTTCGGCGACGGCCTGCTCCGGGCGGGACGCGGGCTCTACGCGCCGTCCGACCTCGCCGAGCCCTGCGCGGAGTGGACGCGGCCGCTCGGCGTCCGCGCGTTCGGGCACGACGTGTGGACGCCTCCGCCGAACTCGCCGGGCCACGTGCTGCTCGCCGCGCTCGCGGTCGCCGCGGGCCTCGACCTGCCGGACCCCGCCGACCCCGGCTGGGCGCACCTGCTCGCCGAGTCGGTGCTGGCCGCCTCCGACGACCCCGAGCGGGAGCAGGGGCGGCAGGACGCGGAGGCGCTCCTCTGCCCGGACCGCATCGCCGCGCTCCGCGCCGCGATCGACCCGGCCCGGCACTGGCGGCGGCGCGGAACGTTCCCGTCCGGCGACGCCGCCTGCGTCTGCGTCGTGGACGACCGGGGCATGTCCATCGCGCTCCAGCAGTCGAACGGCACCGGCCTCGGCTCGCTCCTGTTCGAGCCCGGAACCGGCATCAACCTCCACAACCGGGGCGCCGGGTTCACGCTGGCGCCCGGCTCGCCCGCCGAGTACGGGCCGCGGCGCCGCCCGCCGCACACGCTCGTCCCGGTCGTCGCGACGCGGTCCGATGGCACGTTCCGGGCGGTCCTCGGCTGCACCGGAGGCGGGCTCCAGCCGCAGGTCGGCCTGCAGATCCTCGTGCGGCTGCTGCGCGGCGCGCCGCCGGAGGAGGCGCTCGCCGCGCCCCGCTGGCGCCTCGCCGGCGGGCTCGGCCCGTTCGAGGCGCCGCAGGGCAACACCCCGATCCGGCTCGACCTCCAGGCCGGCGCGCCGGACGCCTGGGCGCGCGACCTGCCCGGCCGCGGGCACCTCGTCCGGACGGCGGCGGACGACGAGGACTTCGGCGAGGCGCAGCTCATCGAGGCCGGTCCGGGCGGCGGCCTGCGCGGCGACGGCCCCTGCCCCTTCACCCTCCCCCGCGTCCGCTGAGCACGGCCCCGCGAGCGGATCCGGGGGCGTCCCGGGGTTCCCGTGCGCGGGGTTGACGGGAGAGATTGCGGGGACGTGATCCTTCCCGGGCGTACGCCGACCACCGAAGGGACCACCGCGCCATGACCGAGGCCGTCACCGCGTCCACTCCCCTGTCCGACGACGAGGTCCGGCGGATCGACGCGTACTGGAGAGCCGCGAATTACCTTTCGGTAGGGCAGATCTATCTCCTGAGCAACCCCCTGCTGCGCGAGCCGCTGCGGCGGCGCCACATCAAGCCGCGCCTGCTCGGCCACTGGGGCACCTCGCCCGGCCTGAACTTCTGCTACGCGCATTTGAACCGGGCCATCAAGGCCCGCGACCTCGACATGATCTACATCATGGGTCCGGGGCACGGCGGGCCGGCGGCGGTCGCGAACGCGTGGCTGGAGGGCACCTACAGCGAGGTGTACCCGGACGTGTCGCGGGACGGTCCCGGCATGGAGCGGCTGTTCCGGCAGTTCTCGTTCCCCGGCGGTATCCCGAGCCACGTCGCGCCGGAGACGCCGGGGTCGATCCATGAGGGCGGCGAGCTGGGCTACTCGCTGGCGCACGCGTACGGCGCCGCGTTCGACAACCCGGACCTCGTCGTGGCGTGCATCGTCGGCGACGGCGAGGCGGAGACCGGGCCGCTCGCGGCGTCGTGGCACTCCACCAAGTTCGTCGACCCGGTGCGCGACGGTGCCGTCCTGCCGATCCTGCACCTCAACGGCTACAAGATCGCGAACCCGTCGGTGCTAGCGCGGATCTCCGAGGAGGAGCTCGTCCAGCTCATGGACGGCTACGGGCACCGGCCGATCATCGTCAGCGGCGACGAGTCGGAGCCGATGCACCGCAAGATGGCCGTCGCGCTGGAGCGCGCGCTCGACGAGATCGCCGAGATCCAGCGGTCCGCCCGCGAGGGCGGCGACACCCAGCGGCGCCGCTGGCCGATGATCATCCTGCGGTCGCCGAAGGGCTGGACCGGGCCGAAGGTGGTCGACGGCCTGCCGGTCGAGAACACCTGGCGCTCCCACCAGGTGCCGCTGACCGGCGTCTGCGACAACCCTGAGCACCTCGCGCAGCTCGAGGAGTGGCTGCGCTCCTACCGTCCCGAGGAGCTGTTCGACGAGGAGGGGCGCCCGTTCCCCGCCATCACCGACCTGGCGCCCGTGGGCGAGCGCCGGATGAGCGCGAACCCGCACGCCAACGGCGGGCTCCTGCTGCGCCCGCTGAAGCTGCCCGACTTCCGCGACCACGCCGTCAAGGTCGACCGCCCCGGGACGGCGACGTCCGAGGCCACCCGCGTGCTCGGGGCGTTCCTGCGGGACGTGGTGGAGCGCAACCCGGCCAACTTCCGGATCATGGGCGCGGACGAGACGGCGTCCAACCGGCTCGGCGACGTCTTCGAGGCCACCGACCGGGTGTTCGAGGGCGAGCGGCTGCCGACGGACGAGCACCAGGCGCCGCACGGCCGGGTCATGGAGGTGCTCAGCGAGCACCTGTGCCAGGGCTGGCTGGAGGGCTACCTGCTGACCGGGCGGCACGGCCTGTTCAACAGCTACGAGGCGTTCGTCCACATCGTCGACTCGATGTTCAACCAGCACGCGAAGTGGCTGAAGGTGACGCGGCGGCTGCCGTGGCGGCGGCCGATCGCGTCGCTGAACTACCTGCTGTCGTCGCACGTGTGGCGGCAGGACCACAACGGCTTCACGCACCAGGACCCCGGCTTCCTCGACGTCGTCATGAACAAGAAGCCCGCGATCGTCCGGGTGTACCTGCCGCCGGACGCCAACACGCTGCTGTCGGTCGCCGACCACTGCCTGCGGTCCCGCGACTACGTCAACGTGATCGTCGCCGGGAAGCAGCCCGCGCTGGACTGGCTGCCGATGGACGAGGCGATCGCGCACTGCACGCGCGGCATCGGCATCTGGGAGTGGGCGTCCACCGACGGCGGGGCGGACCCCGACGTCGTCATGGCGTGCGCGGGCGACATCCCGACGCTGGAGACGCTCGCCGCCGTCGAAATCCTGCGGCAGCTCTTCCCGGACCTGCGCGTCCGGGTCGTGAACGTCGTCGACCTGATGCGGCTGGAGCCCGACACCGAGCACCCGCACGGGCTGCCGGACCGCGAGTACGACGCGCTCTTCACCACCGATAAGCCGGTCATCTTCGCGTTCCACGGCTACCCGTACCTGATCCACCGGCTCGCCTACCGCCGCCACGGCCACGGCCACCTGCACGTCCGCGGCTACAAGGAGGAGGGCACCACGACCACGCCCTTCGACATGGTGATGCTGAACGACCTGGACCGCTTCCACCTGGTCATGGACGTCATCGACCGCGTCCCGTCCCTCGGCGGCCGCGTCGCCCACATCCGGCAGCGCATGGCCGACCAGCGCCTCGCCCTGCGCGCCTATACGCGCAAGCACGGCGAGGACGCGCCCGAGGTCCGAGACTGGACCTGGCCTTACTGAAGCCGAACCCTGACGAAGCCGCACTGAGGGGCCGCGATGCGCATCCTGACCGTGAACCCGGGGTCGAGCAGCCTGAAGCTGAGCATGATCGACCCGGACGGCACCGTCGTCACCGAAAACGCGGGCGCCCGCCACGAGGTCGCCCCGATGGTCGCGGACATGCCGGCGCCGGACGCGGTCGGCGTCCGGTTCGTGCACGGCGGCACCGACTTCACCGAGCCCGTCGTCGTCGACGCGCGGGTCACCGAACGCCTGGAGGCGCTCGCCGATCTCGCGCCGCTGCACCAGCCCGCGTCGCTGCACGCGCTGTCGGAGATCACCGGCGCGCTGCCCGGCGTGCCCGCCGTCGCCTGCTTCGACACCGCGTTCCACGCCACCCTGCCGGACGCCGCCGCCACCTACGCGCTGCCCGCGGAATGGCGCGAGCGGTTCGGGCTGCGCCGCTACGGCTTCCACGGGCTCTCGTACTCCTACGCCGTCCGGCGGACGCGCGAGATGCTCGGCACGCTGCCGACCCGGACGGTGATCTGCCACCTGGGGTCCGGGGCGTCCCTCGCGGCCGTCGCCGACGGCCGCTCCGTCGACACCACGATGGGCTTCACGCCGCTCGAAGGGCTCGTCATGGCGTCCCGCGCCGGCAGCGTCGACCCGGGCATCCCGCTGTGGCTGATCAAGCACGGCGTCGAGGCGTCCGAGATCAACGAGGCGCTGGAGGGCCGGTCCGGGCTGCGCGGCCTCACCGGGACGGGCGACATGCGGGAGATCCGCGAGCGCGCCGAGGCCCGCGACGCCGTCGCGCTGGCCGCCCTCGACGTCTACCACCACCGCCTGCGCGCCTGCGCCGCCGCGATGGCCGCCACCCTCGGCGGGCTGGACGCGCTCGTCTTCACCGGCGGCGTCGGCGAGCACGACCCCTTCGTCCGGCACCGGCTGGCCGAGGATCTCGCCTTCCTCGGCGTCTCCGTCGACCCCGCCCGCAACGAGGAGGCCCACGGCGACGCCGACGTCACCGCCGGCGGTTCCGCCGTCCGCGTGCTCGTCGTGACGGCCCGCGAGGACCTCGAGATCGCCGCCGGTGTCCGCCGATGCCTAGGCTGACGACCTGGGAGAACGGACGTGCACCCGGAGGGCAATGAGATCCCCCGGCCTGCCGACAATTCCGGTAAAGCGCTAGATATCACGCATACGATGACCGAGATGGAGAGACCGGCAGACGCCCTGGCGAGCCTCGCGCGCAAGCTCGAGAACATCCAGGCGATCACCGACGAGGCGTTCGCCCACATGGGCGTCGAGGAGTTCCTCGACACCCTGCTCGTCCGCGTCCGCGAGATCCTGGGCGTGGACACCGCGGTCGTCCTGCTCCTGGACCGGGGCGAGCGGTTCCTCGAGGCGACGGTGGCGAAGGGCATCGAGGAGGAGGTCACCCAGGGCGTGCACGTCCCGGTGGGCGAGGGCTTCGCCGGACGCGTCGCCGCCGAGCGGCGGCCGGTCTACATCGCCGACGTGCCCACCGCGACGATCTTCAACCCGCTGCTGGTCCAGCGCGGCCTGTCCTCGCTGCTCGGCGTCCCCCTCATCGGCGGCGGGAAGCTGGTCGGCGTCATGCACGTCGGCACCCTGGCACCGCGCCTGTTCACCGCGGACGAGACCGAGTTCCTGCAGCTCGCGGCCGCGCGCATCGCCCTGGCGGTGCAGTCGCTGACGAGCCGGGCCGAACGCGCCGGCGCCCTGGAGCTGCAGCGCAGTCTCCTCCCGTCCGGGCTTCCGGAGTTCCCCGGCATCGAGATGGCCACCCGCTACCGTCCCGGCAAGGAGAGCGTCGGCGGCGACTGGTACGACGTCTTCGAGCTCCCGTCCGGCGAGATCGGCATCGTCATGGGGGACGTGGCGGGCCACGGGCTGCCCTCCGCGGTCGTGATGGGCCGGATGCGCAGCGCGCTGCGCTCGTACGCGCTCGAGTCGACCGACCCCGCCGAGGTCCTGGGCAAGCTCAACCGCAAGATGATGCATTTCGAGCCCGACGCGACGGCGACCGTGCTCTACGCGGTGTGCGAGCCCTCTCTGGAGCGGGTCCGGGTGTCGTCGGCCGGCCACCCTCCCCCGGTCCTCGCCCTGCCGGGCCGTCCGGCGGAGGCCGTCGACATGAAGTTCGACCTCCTGATCGGCCTGGGCGATACGCCACGCACCACCAAGGTGGTGGAGCTTCCTCCCGGGGCGCTGATGTGCTTCTACACCGACGGGCTGGTCGAGCGGCGGGACGACTCGGTCGACAACGGCGTCGCGCGGCTGTGCCGGGCCGTCCAGGCGGGCCCGCCCGAGCGGGTCGCCGCCGCGGTGATGTCGGCGCTCATCGGCCGCGAGCCCGCCGAGGACGACGTCGCCCTGCTCCTGGTGCACCGGACCAGGAACGCTCCGGTGCCGGGCGGGTCCTTGCCCTAGGCTCTGGGCGCATGACGGAAAGCGCGTGCCGGGTGTGCGGGAAGGCGCTGCCGCGCCCGGACGGGCGGCGGGGCCGGGCGTCGGTGTACTGCTCGGCCGCCTGCCGCCAGAAGGCGTACCGGACGCGGCGGACCGGCGGCGGCGATGCCGTCCACGACCTGATCTCCGATATCGAGCGGCGCGTGAAGAGCCTGGCGCCGGAACGCCCGGAGCCGTTCTACGCCGAGGTGCGGGCCCTGTCGTCGTCGGTCGGGCGGCTGCGCGGCATCGCGCGCGTGGCGGCCGACGCGACCCGGTCCGACGCACCGGTCCGCGCGGATTCCGTCACACCGGACCCCGTGACGGATTCCGCCGCCCCCGTGACGGGATCCGCCGCGCCGGTCGCCGCGGATTCCGTCACGCCGGACGCCGTGACGAATCCGCTCCGGGACGGCGACGAGCTCGACTTCGCCGGGCTGGTCGAGCCGCACCGGCGCGAGCTGCAGGTCCACTGCTACCGGATGGTCGGCTCCTACGACGACTCCGAGGACCTCGTCCAGGAGACGCTCCTCAAGGCGTGGCGGAACCGCGACGGGTTCGAGGGGCGCTCCAGCCTCCGCACCTGGCTCTACACGATCGCCACGAACGCGTGCCTGGACTTCCTGCGCCGCAACGAGCGCCGCCCGCAGCGGTACGTTCCGTCCCCCGTCCCGCCGTCGAACGACGTGACCGCGCCTCCGTTCCTGCCCTGGCTGCAGCCGTTCCCGGACGACCCGGAGACGGCGGCGGAGACGGCGGAGACGCTGGAGCTGGTGTTCCTCGCCGCCGTGCAGCACCTGCCGCCGAAGCAGCGCGCCGTCCTGATCATGCGGGACGTGCTCGGCTGGCCGGCCGCCGACACCGCCGAGGCCCTCGGCCTGACCGTGGCCTCGGTGAACAGCGCCCTGCAACGGGCCCGGCCCGCCCTGCGCGAGCGCCTCCCCGAACGGCGGGACGCGTGGGCGCGCGGCACCGACCCGTCGAAGGCCGAGCGCGCCCTCATCGAGCGCTACATGAAGGCCGCCGTCGACGGCGACATGGCCGCGATGACCGCCATGCTGCGCGAGGACGTCCGCATCACCATGCCCCCGAACCCGCTCTGGTTCGGCGGCCGCGACGCGATCATCGGCATGCTGTCGCAGACCTTCGACCCGTCCTCGCCCGCGTACATCGGCCGGTGGCGGCACCTTCCGGCCCGCGCGAACGGGCAGCTCGCCCTCGGCGGCTACGTGCAGCGGCCCGGCACCCGCGTCTACCGCGCGCAGGTCATGGACGTGCTGCGGGTCGAGGACGGCCTGATCGCCGAGATCACCTCGTTCGAGCCGCACCTGTTCCCCGTGTTCGGGCTGCCGCTGACGCTGACCGATTAGTTCTCCGGGCCCGTGCGTCTCCATAGACGTCCCACAACGACACGAGAACGGAACACGGACATGCTGCTGGAGAACAAGAACGCGATCATCTACGGCGCCGGCGGCTCGATCGGCGGCGCGGTCGCGCGGACCTTCGCCCGGCAGGGCGCCACCGTCTTCCTCGCCGGCCGGACCCGCGCGTCCCTCGACGCCGTCGCCGCCGACATCGCGGCCGCCGGCGGCCGCGCCGAGGTGGCCGTCCTCGACGCGCTGGACGAGAAGGCCGTCGAGGAGCACGCCCGGCACGTCGCCGACGCGGGCGGCATCGACGTCTCCTTCAACCTCGTCACGCGCGGCGACGTGCAGGGCATGCCGCTCACGCAGATGGCCGTGGACGACTTCGTGAGCCCGATCACGACCGGGATCACCACGAACTTCATCACCGCCCGGACCGCCGCCCGGCACATGTCCGAGCGCGGCTCCGGCGTCGTCCTCACGCTGGACAGCGGCTCCGCGAAGGGCAGCCCGATGATGGGCGGGACCGGCCCGGCGGACGCCGCGACCGACGCGCTCGTCCGCAACCTGGCGCAGGAGTGCGGCCCGGCGGGGGTCCGCGTCGTCGGCATCTGGACGGCGGGCCTCCCGGAGACCCTGTCGCCGGAGAAGCTCTCCCAGTTCGGCCCGGCCATGGACGACGCCGCCTTCCAGGCCCTGCTGACCCGCCTGGACGAGATGCGCCTGCTCCGCCGCTCCCCCACCCTCGCCCAGATCGCCGACACCGCCGCGTTTCTCGCCTCCGACGGCGCCGCCGCGATCACCGGCACCTTCGTCAACGCCACCGGCGGCATCTTCACCGACTGACCCGCCCCCGTGCGGCAGACGGCGTGGTGGGGGGGGGGGGGGGGGCCCCCCCCCCCCCCCGGGGGGGGGGGGGGGGGGGGGGGGGCGCCCGGTAAGCGGCCCCGCCGGGGTTAAACACCGGGGCCG